>JAFOXE010000257.1 GCA_017425765.1 Paraprevotella sp.
ATTCAACTTTCATTTTTACATTCATAATCTTTTTATCTCCTTATTTAAATATACCAGTACTATTTTATAGCATTCTCTGCCTTCTGGCAAGAAATCATAACACCTTATTTTGTATCTCAATGCGGGCAATTACCGGTTTTAACTCGATGTCTACAATCTTACGAATTGCATCCTCGTTTAGTTGGTCGAAGTGGATGATTTCGTCCAGACGATTTAAGAATTCAGGTGCAAACTGCTTGCTCAATGCTTTCTGGATTACTCCTCGGCTTGTGTCCTTATTCAATCCGCCTTCATGGGTTCCAAATCCGATGCCACGTCCAAACTCTTTTAATTGTCGTGTACCGCTGTTCGAAGTCATAATCACTACGGTGTTTCGGAAGTCGATGGTAGCTCCGTTTCCATCAGTTAAGCGTCCTTCGTCCATTACTTGCAACAGGATGTTGAAGATGTCGCTGTGTGCTTTTTCTATCTCGTCAAGTAGCAGGATAGAGTAGGGCTTGCGTCGTACTTTTTCGGTTAGTTGTCCACCCTCTTCATAGCCCACGTAACCCGGAGGAGCTCCCACCATACGGCTCACGGTATGTTTCTCCATATACTCACTCATGTCGATCCTGATGAGTGCATCATCGCTACCGAAAAGTAGTTCGGCTAATTTCTTGGTCAAATAAGTTTTACCTACACCGGTGGGGCCCACGAACATAAACGTGCCAATAGGTTTGTTAGGATCTTTTAATCCCACTTTGCTACGTTGTATGGCACGCACTATTTTGTCGATTGCTTCGTCTTGTCCCACCACACTGCTGCTCAGGGTTGCTCTCATGTTTTGTAGTTTCCCGGTCTCGCTTTGGTTGATGCGTTGCACCGGTATTCCGGTTATCATGGCCACCACATCAGCAATTTGTTCTTCATCTACCACTTCGCGCTTCTCTTTAAGCTGACTTTCCCACTTCGCTTTGATTTGTTCCAGCTCAGTTTGTAACATACTCAGGTGGTCACGATGTTGAGCGGCAACCTCAAAGTTCTGTTGCTTCACAGCTTCGTTTTTCTGTTTCAGTACCTCCTCAATGAGTAGTTCCTTATCTTCAATTTCTTTGGAGTAGGGTATATTCTTAATATGTACGCGCGAGCCGGCCTCGTCCATGGCATCGATGGCTTTGTCGGGGAAACATCGGTCTGTTACATAGCGTTCGGTCAACTTTACGCAAGCTTTCAATGCCTCGTCGGTGTATACCACATTATGGTGCTCTTCGTAGCGTTCCTTGATGTTTTGAAGAATTTGTAGTGTTTCCTCTTGTGTGGTGGGCTCCACCATAACCTTTTGGAAACGACGTTCCAGCGCGCCATCTTTCTCAATGCTTTTGCGATACTCGGACGTGGTGGTTGCACCGATGCATTGAATTTCGCCACGAGCCAATGCCGGTTTCAGAATATTGGCTGCATCCATGCTTCCTGGTGCCGAGCCGGCCCCTACGATGGTGTGAATTTCGTCGATGAACAAAATTACGTCGGGATTCTTCTCCAGTTCCACAATAATGCTTCGAATGCGTTCTTCAAATTGTCCGCGATATTTGGTGCCTGCCACTACGGCAGCCATGTCAAGTGCTATAATTCGTTTGTTGAAAAGGATGCGTGCCACTTTGCGTTGCACAATGCGTAAAGCGAGTCCCTCGACAATGGCCGATTTACCAACTCCCGGTTCTCCAATTAAGATGGGGTTGTTCTTTTTCCTACGGCTCAAAATTTGCGACACACGCATAATTTCGGTTTCACGTCCCACAACGGGGTCGAGCAGGCCTTCGGCTGCGGCACGTGTCAAGTCGGTACCAAAGTTGTCCAGCACCGGCGTATTGTTGGCGCTTTTTCGTTCTGTGGTTTGTCGGGTGGTGGTGTTCTGATTGTTTTCTGGCGCAGTATCTTCGTATTCCTCTTCTTCGTCGTCTTGCAATCCGAAGCCATCTTGTATGTTTTCTTGCGGCATCAGTAAGTTGCGCACATCGTCATAACGCACGTTGTTGTTCTCGAGGATGCGGCAGGCATCGTTTTCTTTTTCTCTCATAATGGCCAATAGAATGTGTTCGGTTTCGGCAACTTCTGTTTGTGTGGAGCGGGCCTCGAGCAAACAGAGCTTAAGTATTTTCGTTGCCTTGTAGTCAAGTATGATGTTGTCTTCGTGTATGGGTGTAACTTCGTGATTTGAGGTTACGTTGTCTTCCAATTCGCGTTTAATTTTCAAGACGTTGCTGCCCAAGCGTTGCAAAATGTCGGCTGTCTTGCCGTCGGTGGAGCGCAGCATGCCTAAAAGTAGGTGCTGAGCGCTCACACTGTCGCAGTTCAAGCGCAGTGCTTCTTCCTTACTGAAGTTCAGTATCTCGGAAATCTGTGGCGAAAGTCTATTATTCATAATCGAAGGTTCGTTTTCGTGTTTGTATTTACTATATATAAATAGGTGTACAAACATCGTGCCATTACCGCTAAATGCACCCGTAAATGTGGTAAAAAAGACACGTACGTGTAGAGAGGGTCCACACGAGCATCTTGATTTAACGACACCACGGTGTAGATATATGTCACACCGTGGTGTCTTTTTGCACACCCGACGATAAGGGTTAAAGTGGCTCAGAAGGGCTAAAAATGGCCTCTACGTCGATTTTGTGTGTTTTTATCATATTTTTATTTCTACAATTTCCATAAAAATAGTAATTTTACGTGCTTTTAGAAAAAAAGAAGTTCTATACTTCGCAGAACATACAATTAAATATTATACATGTTAGATCAAGACAGAATTATTAAGGTAAACATCGAGGATGAGATGCGAAACTCGTATATCGACTATTCTATGTCGGTAATCGTGGCACGCGCCCTTCCGGATGTAAGAGATGGTTTTAAGCCGGTGCATCGTCGTATCCTTTATGGAATGAAGGAATTGGGAAATACGCACGATCGCCCGTACAAGAAGTGTGCCCGTATCGTTGGTGAAGTGTTGGGTAAATTCCACCCACATGGCGACTCTTCCGTTTACGGTGCTTTGGTGCGTATGGCACAAGAGTGGAATATGCGTTATACGTTGGTGGATGGACAAGGAAACTTCGGTTCGGTTGACGGCGACGGTGCAGCAGCTATGCGTTACACCGAGTCGCGTTTGCAAATGATGGGCGAGGCCATGATGGACGACTTGGACAAGGAAACCGTGGACATGGTTGATAACTTTGACAGTACATTGAAGGAACCAACTGTAATGCCTACACGCATCCCTAATTTACTAGTGAATGGTGCCAGCGGTATTGCTGTGGGTATGGCCACCAACATTCCTACACACAACTTGGGTGAGGTAATCGATGCGTGTGTGGCATATATTGAAAATCCTGAAATTGACATCGAGGGCTTGATGCAACATGTAAAGGCTCCCGACTTTCCAACAGGAGGATTTATCTACGGTATGCAAGGCGTTCGCGAGGCTTACGAAACGGGTAGAGGCCGTATCGTGATGCGTGCTCGTGCTGAAATCGAAACAGACGACAATCACGACAAGATTGTCATTACCGAAATACCATACGGTGTTAATAAGGCAGAATTGATTAAGCAAATTGCCGAGTTGGTGAACGAAAAGAAGATTGAAGGAATCTCAAATGCCAATGATGAGTCCGACCGAGAGGGTATGCGCATCGTAGTTGATGTGAAACGCGATGCCAACGCCAAGGTGGTGCTTAATAAGTTGTTTAAGATGACACCGTTGCAAAGTGGTTTCAGTGTAAACTGCATTGCATTGGTAAAGGGACGTCCACGTTTGCTTACTCTTAAGGATTGCATTTCTAATTTTGTGGCTCACCGTCATGAGGTTGTAATCCGTCGTACACAGTTCGACTTGCGCAAGGCCGAAGAACGTGCTCACATTCTTCAAGGTTTAATAATTGCTAGCGACAATATTGACGAGGTGGTGCACATCATCAAGAGTGCTAAGAATCCACAGGCTGCTATCGAGGGATTGATGAGCCGATTTGAGCTTGACGAAATTCAGGCAAAGGCCATTGTCGAAATGCGTCTTCGTCAGCTCACCGGACTTTTGCAAGAACAGCTCCGTTCAGAATACGATGAACTTCTTAAAAAGATAGAGTACTATAAACAAATACTCAGCGATGATGCTCTTTGCATGCAGGTCATCAAAGACGAATTGATTGAAGTGAAAGAACAATTCTCTGATGCCCGTCGTTCGGAAATTATGTATTCAAGTGAAGAATTCAATCCGGAAGACTTCTATGCTGATGATGAAGTGGTTATTACCATCAGTCATTTGGGTTACATTAAGCGTACACCATTGGTAGAATTCCGTGCACAAGCACGTGGTGGAGTAGGTAGTAAGGGCAGCAGTACACGTGATGCTGACTTTGTTGAATACATTTACCCTGCAACGATGCACAACACCATGCTCTTCTTTACTCAGAAAGGACGCTGTTTCTGGCTTAAGGTATACGAAATTCCTGAGGGCGCCAAGAATACAAAAGGGCGTGCCATCCAGAATATGTTGAACATTGATGCCGATGATAAGATCAATGCTTGTCTTTGCATCAAGAACTTGGCCGATGCCGATTTCTGTGCTACACATAATGTGGTATTCTGTACAAAGAACGGTATCATCAAGAAGACTTGTCTAAAGGAATATTCACGTCCGCGTACAAATGGTGTGAATGCCATCAGTATCCGTGAAGACGATCGTGTAATAGATGTATGCTTGACTAATGGTTCTGACGAGATTGTAATCGCAAATAAGAATGGTCGTGCCATTCGCTTCAACGAAGATAAGGTTCGTCCTATGGGGCGTGTGGCTACCGGTGTTCGTGGTATGACACTTGATGAAGATGGTAGCGATGAAGTGGTAGGAATGGTATGCATCAACGACCCGCAAACCGAAACCGTTATGGTGGTGAGCGAACAAGGATACGGTAAACGTTCGGATATCGACGACTACCGCATAACCAATCGTGGTGCTAAGGGTGTGAAAACATTAAATATAACCGAAAAGACCGGCAAGCTCGTATCCATCAAAGCAGTTACTGACGAAAACGATTTGATGATTATAAATAAGAGCGGTGTGGCCATTCGCCTAAAGGTGGAAAGCGTACGTGTTATGGGTCGTGCTACACAAGGTGTTAAGTTGATTAACCTAGAAAAGAGAAACGACCAAATTAGCAGTGTGTGCAAGGTACAGACCGAGGAGGAAGTTGCCCCTGAGGAGGTAGCTATCGAAGGTGTTGTCGAGCACATTCAAGAGAATGTGAACGACGCTGTAATCACACCGAATACGGAGAATACAACACAAGAATAAATAAATTGAGGTAGAACATTTTTAATTGCAATAATTATGAAGAAACTATTTTTTGCAATGGCACTATTGGTTGCAGCAACCGGTGCTTCTGCTCAAGACAGAATGACCAAGAAGGCGAGAGCACTTTTTGATGAAAACAAAATTCAAGAGGCACAAGAATTGTTAACCCCCGTCTTTACAAACGAGAAAACACGCGATTTTGCTATGGCATGGGACCTACAAGGTGACATCCATCAACGTTTGTTTGCCGTGGAGTTGAACAAGGCTGCAGCCGGTCAACCTCTTGACACAACAGTCTTTGTTACCAACTTGTACAAATGTTTAGAGGCGTATGATAAGGCATACGAGTTCGACACAAAAGGTACTTATACACTTAAGAATAAAAATAACTTAAAGAAGTTCCGTACCTATATTGTATATGCAGGTCAGTTTGCTTCTAACAACGGTAAGAACGACGAAGCTTATCA
>JAFOXE010000026.1 GCA_017425765.1 Paraprevotella sp.
GGGAAATAAATCTTCGCAAAGGAACAATTAAACATGGCGATTTGTATAAACTCAAAATTCACTGGGAAGGTGGCGAAGGAGAACGAATTCCGGCATGGGCAAATCGTGTGGTACAAGACGAACAAACTAAAATCTTCAGTGCACAGGTTTGGGATCCCGAGGTGACCTATACGTTTAAGAAACCTAAGTTCAAAGCTTCTACATCACCGCTACTTATCTATGAGTGCCACATTGGTATGGGGCAAGATGCAGAAAAAGTTGGAACGTATACTGAATTCCGTGAGAATGTTCTGCCCAGAATAGCTAAGGATGGATATAATTGTATTCAAATTATGGCCATCCAGGAGCATCCTTATTACGGTAGTTTTGGTTATCATGTGTCTAGCTTCTTTGCTGCATCCAGTCGATTTGGTACTCCCGAAGAGTTGAAACAATTGATTGACGAAGCCCACGGTCTTGGTATCGCTGTGATTATGGACATTGTTCATTCGCACGCTGTAAAGAATGAAATCGAAGGCTTGGGTAACTTTGCAGGAGATCCTTGCCAATACTTCAACCAAGGAGGACGTCGTGAACATCCGGCGTGGGACAGCCTTTGCTTTGACTATGGTAAGAACGAGGTTCTTCACTTCTTGTTGTCAAATTGCAAATATTGGATGGAAGAGTATAAGTTCGACGGGTTCCGATTTGACGGAGTTACATCTATGTTATACTATAGCCACGGACTTGGAGAGGCATTCTGCGGATATGGTGACTACTTTAATGGTCATCAAGATGATAATGCAATATGTTATCTTACCCTTGCAAACCTCTTGATACACGAGGTAAATCCTCGTGCCATCACCATTGCCGAGGAGGTTTCGGGTATGCCTGGCCTCGCCGCACCGTTTGAAGCCGGTGGTTATGGTTTCGATTACCGTATGGCTATGAATATTCCGGACTACTGGATCAAGACCATAAAAGAGCTTAAGGATGAGGATTGGAAACCAAGTAGTATGTTCTGGGAGGTGACAAATCGTCGTGCAGATGAGAAAACAATATCCTATTGCGAGAGCCACGACCAAGCTTTGGTTGGTGATAAGACAATAATCTTCCGCTTGATTGATGCCGATATGTATTGGCATTTCAAGAAAGGTGATGAGAACTATGCTGCGGAACGCGGTATCGCACTTCATAAGATGATACGCTTGCTTACATCCTCTACTATCAATGGTGGTTATCTAAACTTTATGGGAAATGAATTTGGTCATCCCGAATGGATCGATTTTCCACGTGAAGGTAATGGATGGAGCCACAAGTATGCTCGTCGTCAATGGAATCTTGTTGACAATAAAGAGTTATGCTTCCATTACTTAGGCGATTTTGACGAAGCCATGATAAAATTGCTTAAGGGTGAAAAGAACATTCAGAAAAGCCCCGTGGTAGAAATATGGCATAACGATGGTGATCAGGTGCTCGCATACAGTCGAAACAATCTAATCTTCGTGTTTAACTTCAGCTATAATCGTTCGTTTACGGACTACGGCTTTATGGTGAAACAAGGAGCATATGACGTAGTTTTGAATACCGACGACGTGAAGTATGGTGGACATGGTTTGAACGACGATTCTATACGTCATTTTACTAACTACGACCCCTTGTTGGCACGAGACGGAAAGGGTTGGCTAAAGTTATACCTGCCAGCACGTTCTGCCATGGTGTTGCGAAAGTTGGAAGAAGATTGATAAACTGATTCTAATAGAAAATAATCTTGAATAATTGTGGCCGTGTGAGAGACGGCCACATGGAAATGTAAATAAACTGTAATGTACAGAAATACTAATACGAAGGAGGCTGCAAAAGAGATACAACTCGGTTGCGGTCTCCTTTTTGTCTGCTTTTGTTTTTCTTATCTCTACGTACTACAGGCAGATTTGCTTGCGTTGATACAACATTTACTTGCAGACGGCCAAACAACATATTCACCATTTTGGGGTGCTCTCATTTGGACTGTATTGCTTTTATTGCTTCAAGTAGGCACAGCCCGCATAGGCATGTTTCCTATTCGTTTTCATGCACTAAGTTATTTTCCTTCTTGTTTGGTCTTGTCTGCTATTACCGCCTTTGAGTTGCCATTTGCAGATGTGGTACATATAGGATGGTCGTGGTGGGGGTATGCTCTTGCCGTGTTGTTGTTTTTGGCTGTAGGTCTTTTTGTTAAGGAATTTCCGGATATAGGTAAAAAGAGGGTAACGAAATCAGCATTACTTTGGCCTAATCTTGTGTTGTTTTGCATATTGTTTGTCTTTGTTGGGATGGCCTCAAATACCAACAAAGATATACATAACGACCTTAGAACAGCACGCCTTTTGACTGAAGGGATGGATAAAGAAGCTTTACAGGTAGGAAAAAAATCATCTACCGCTTCTCGTAGCATGAGTGCCATGCGTGCTTATCTATTAAGTAAATATGGTTTGTTGGGCGAAAACTTATTCTTCTTTCCAAACGATCATAGCGCTCAATCTTTGATGGTTACATCGGCTGACACACTTTGGATGAAGGATGTGGTAACTATGGTACATCGACATTGGAAAGGTGCTCCTTCTAAACGAATTGAAAATAAGGCTACATTGTTTTTTGAGGCTCTGCAAAATCGTGATGCTACAAATACGGTTGCTAAGGATTATTTACTCTCGGCCTATCTATTGGATAAGCGTCTTGACGATTTTGCATTATTACTCCCCAAGTGTTATACGGTGGACGAGTCGCTGCCCACCCATTATAAGGAAGCATGGTTGCTTTATTCTAACGAGATAAACACGACGGACACGCAGTTGACAGACAGCTTATTGGAGGAACGTTATGATGCATTCATGAGTATGCGTTCGCAATATCCAGAAAGAATCATGCAAGCTAATATGTGTTGTAAATTTTACGGAAACACCTATTGGTGGTATTATTATTTCAAGTAAAAGAGAGTGCCGTTACAAAAGGTATATCCTCCTTAATCGATTAGTTTTGGTTAAGGAGGATATTTTATTATCGCGAAAAACGACCTCCGCCTCGTGAACTACGTGAGAAAGAGCCGGATTTGTTGTGGCTTGAGCGACTACCGCTGCTGCGACTCACAGTGGTTCGTGTAGAACTGGGACGTTGATAAGAATTTCTTACCGTTTGATTGTTTCGACGATTGGATGACGAAGAGGCTCTTTCTGTTCTTTGGCTGCGACTAGATCGATTGCCATAGTTGTATGTGTCAGAACTATGTTTTGAGCTATTATATGATGAGGTTGATTTTCTGTTAGATGATGATGATGCACGTTCGCCACGTGAGTTTCGTTCTCCTCTAGAATTTGTGTTGTATATTTCTGAACGATGGCTTTGGCTGTTAGTGTTTATAGATGATGTGCGTTCATCGCGTGAGCTTCGTTCTCCTCTAGAACTTGTGTTGTGTGTTTCTAAACGATGGCTTTGGCTGTTAGTGTTTATAGATGATGTGCGTTCATTGCGTGAGCTTCGTTCATTGCGTGAACCGTAGTTGTATGTTTCGCTATGTTGGCGTGCATTTCTACCAGATGTTATAGCGTTTCTTTCGTTGCGAGAAGAACGTTCCGTACGTTGGGTGATGCCAGAAGTATGGTTACGATGATAGGAATCACCGAGTATAGACTCGGTGTTCCTATTTGATGAGCTAGAATAACGTTCGGGGCGATTTCCTCGGCCGGAGCGAGTTGTGGATAGAGAGGAGTTTGTTTTATTGCCACCAGTCAACCAACCATTGTCGCGACGATTGTTTGATGGGCTTTCTGTACGATGTGCCGGTTGACGTCTTTCGGTAGAGTGGTTGATATTGGGACGATTGTTTACAGGTCTGTTGTTACGTACTCCCGTTGTTACTCCTACACGATGTGATGTATTGTGTTGTGGTCGGTTGAAGTTGGGTTGTCTGTTTGGATGTACAATTTGTGCACGACTTTCGCCACGTAGTCCATGAATCCATGCCGGACGTCGATTTCTATAGTAGCTCTTGTTGGTATAAAAAACTCTACTATGTCCTCCTCTATATACGGAGTATACACGTGGTTTGCTATAATAGTAATAGGTACGATTGTAGTAAGTGTAAACCGGTAAAAACCATGTAGAGGTGCGCCAATGCAATGGTTGCAAGAAGTAGCTTGCAGCAGTGAACAAAGTGTATTGCCAATCGTGAAGAATATATCGGATGTCGGAGTTGCGATACGTCAAATGTAATCCATATATATCATCCACTGTATTTACACTTAGAAAATAATCTAGGTTTATTTCGTACACGTCGTTGTACTGAGCATCGTTTAGATTAAGTTCGTAAGCCATTTTATCTGTTAAGAAAAGAGCATGTTCTCGTGCATCGTTCAAGGGCATAGCCTTTGTGATAGATATGCTTATCAAAGCAATCATCAGGGTTGTCATCATCTTTTTCATAACCTTATTTTTTAATAGTTTTACATTTGTTTCTGTTTCACATTGCAAAGATGATTAGATATAATTCCATACAAAAGGGATTTTCCCTAAACCACAATGGGGAATCCCCTAAAAGCACACGCACGCCTTTCTAAAAGAAGACGTGCGTGTAATAATATACGACATGAGCATGTAAAAGGGCCTTACACGTTCGTGTGCAAGGCCCTTACATGAGCGTGTGTTTAATTAAGGTAGAAAACGTTGGCGACAAAAGTGGCCACTAAAGATGTCTTCCACTTGATTGACTGATTCTTTGAACAAACCGAAGACGCTACTGCCCGATCCACTCATGGAGGCATACGTTGCTCCCATATCATAGAGCTTGTCTTTAATGGCGGCAATCTCAGGGTGTTCAGGGAATATGCTTTCTTCGAAATCGTTTATCATTAGGTAACGCCATTCCTCAATGGGTTGATTGATAATTTCGGTCAGAGGAGTAGCGGGTTTTTGTGGTCGGATTTTGGCATATGCCTCTTTAGTAGAAACAAAAGTATCCGGTTTAACCAATACCAAGTGCCACCCACTGAGTGAGCATTGTATGGGGGTGAAAATGTTGCCTATACCCGTGGCAAACACAGGAGTATTGCGAACGAAGAAGGCACAATCGGCACCAAGTGGAGCAATTCTTTGTTCCATATCGTCGTTAGTCATGCCTAAATTAAATTTATCGTTGAGTAGCTTCAACATGAAGGCTGCATCGGCCGATCCACCGCCCAGTCCGGCACCCGAGGGGATGTGCTTGAACATGTGGATTGATAGTGGAGGCAGATTAAATTCATCTTTTACTAGGCGAAATGCTTTGATCACCAAATTGCTATCAGCATTGCCTTCTAAGGGTGTACCTGCAATTTGCAATGTGTAGTCGTCGGTTATGATTTTGTTTTCCGTAGGAGGAAGGAGAGCGTCGTCGGCTTTAGGGTCGGTTTCATCGTTGTCTCTTAAACGCACTTCAATGGCATCTTGAAGTGGAATAGGATAGAATATGGTTTCTAAATTATGATAACCATCCGGCCTTTTTTCGGTGATGTTCAATCCTAAATTTATTTTTGCATTGGGTAGTGTTATCATGTTTTGTGTAATTTATTAACGGGTCAAAGTTAATAAATAGTTGATAAATTAAATGTGCTTGCGTGTAAAAAGTAGAATGTAAACACTATCTTTGCACTAAAATCATTATTATATGGCGGAACAGAAAAGAACCTCACGTCGCTCCTCTACAAGGACTAAGGCGGCAGAAGGACCTATTGAAGATGCATACGGACACTTACAGCCTCAAAACCTTGATCTTGAAGAAGCTGTGTTGGGTGCATTGATGATTGAAAAAGATGCTTATTCGTTGGTCAGTGAAATTTTAAGACCGGAAAGTTTTTACGATCATCGTCATCAACTTATCTACGAGGCCATCCGTGCTTTGAGTTTACAACAAAAGCCGGTGGACATACTTACTGTGTCCGAACACCTCGGCGTTATGGGACGTCTTGAAGAAGTTGGCGGACCTTTTTATGTCACACAGCTCAGTGGAAAGGTTGCTTCTTCGGCACATATTGAGTATCATGCCCGAATCATCGCTCAAAAATTCTTGGCGCGTGAGCTGATTCGTTTCACCAGCCAGGTGCAAACCAAAGCATTTGATGCCACAGTAGATGTAGACGACTTGATGCAAGAGGCCGAAGGTGCCTTGTTCGAGATATCGCAGCAAAACATGAAGAAGGATTACACACAAATTAATCCTGTGCTTCATGAAGCTTATGAGTTATTGCAGAAAGCGGCTGCACGTACCGATGGTTTGAGTGGTTTAAGTAGTGGATTTGAACGACTCGACAAGATGACCTCCGGTTGGCAAGCTTCCGACTTAATCATTATTGCTGCTCGTCCGGCTATGGGTAAAACAGCTTTTGTGTTGTCTATGGCCAAGAAAATGGCGATTGATATGAAGATTCCGGTGGCAATGTTTTCGCTTGAAATGAGCAACGTTCAGTTGGTAAATCGTATGATTGTGAACGTGTGCGAAATTCCCGGTGAGAAAATCAAGAGCGGACAGTTGGCACCCTATGAGTGGGGACAATTGGATAGTAAAATCACGCAAATGTATGATGCACCATTTTATGTCGATGATACTCCATCTCTGTCGGTGTTCGAATTGCGTACAAAAGCCCGCCGATTGGTGCGTGAACATGGCGTCAAGGTAATCATGATTGACTATCTTCAGTTGATGAATGCAAGTGGTATGTCGTTTGGTAGTCGTCAGGAAGAAGTTAGTACTATTTCTCGTTCACTAAAGGGTTTGGCAAAGGAATTGAATATTCCAATCATTGCATTGAGCCAGTTGAATCGTGGTGTGGAAAGTCGTGAGGGTATCGATGGAAAACGTCCGCAACTAAGCGACCTTCGTGAATCCGGAGCAATTGAGCAGGATGCCGATATGGTTTGCTTTATTCATCGTCCTGAGTATTATAAAATTTATGAGGACGAGAAAGGACGTGACCTTCGAGGAATGGCTGAAATTATTATTGCGAAGCATCGTAATGGTGCCGTTGGTGATGTGTTGTTGAAGTTCAGAGGTGAATTTGCTCGCTTTCAGGATCCGGATGAAGATAATTATGTGCCCATGCCAGGCGAAACGCCTATGTATGGTTCAAAGATGAATTCGGGTCAAATTACAATGCCTGGGAGCGACATGATGCCACCCCCTCCGTTGGACTCTTCACCATTTGGCGGACCAATGCCAGACGATGTGGTTCCTTTTTAGCAAATATGTAGAAGTAAACAAGATAATTTTAAGTGCGATAAACAAGACAAAGTGTGTTTTGTTTGTCGCACTTCTGCTTGGTAGGTTTCGAAAAAAGATGTAATTTTGCAACTCATTATGCGCATAACATAAAAACAATATATACATAGTATGAATATTTCATATAATTGGCTAAAGGAATATGTCGACTTTGACATGACGGCCGAAGAGGTGGCCGCAGCTCTTACTTCCGGCGGATTGGAAGTAGGTTCGGTAGAGGAGGTGCAAACCATCAAAGGCGGACTAAAGGGTTTGGTTATTGGTGAGGTGTTGACCTGCGAACCTCATCCTAATTCTGATCACATGCATGTTTGCATGGTAAATCTTGGTGAGGGCGAACCTCAGCAAATTGTATGTGGTGCCTCAAACGTTGCGGCCGGACAAAAGGTAGTTGTAGCAACATTAGGTTGCAAATTGTACGACGGCGACGAGTGTTTCACCATTAAAAAATCAAAACTTCGTGGTGTAGAAAGTAACGGTATGATATGTGCTGAGGACGAGATTGGCCTCGGAAATGATCATAACGGTATTATTGTATTGCCTGATTCTGCCGTACCAGGAACACCAGCTGCAGAATATTTTAATATAAAGAGTGATTATCTTATAGAAGTAGACATCACTCCAAACCGCGCAGATGCTTGTTCACATTATGGTGTGGCCCGCGATTTGTATGCATGGTTAGTTCAAAACGGAAAAGAAACATCGTTGCACCGTCCGTCAGACGAGGCGTTTGCGGTGGATAATCATGATCTTGATTTTGACGTTGAGGTGCAAGCCACAGATGCATGTCCACGTTATTGTGCCGTGTCAATAAAAGGTTGCCAAGTAAAAGAGAGTCCTGAATGGTTGCAGAATAAACTTCGTGTGATAGGTTTGCGACCCATCAATAATATTGTGGACATCACAAACTACGTGATGTTTGCTTATGGACAACCGTTGCACTGCTTCGATGCTGATATGGTAAAGGGTGGTAAGATTGTGGTAAAGACACTTCCGGAAGGTACACCTTTTGTAACTTTGGACGGTGTAGAACATAAATTGAGCGACCGTGATTTAGCAATTTGTAACACCGAAGAAGCAATGTGTATTGCCGGTGTGTTTGGCGGTAAGGGTAGCGGCACATACGAAACAACAACCAATGTGTTACTCGAAAGTGCCTACTTCAATCCGACTTGGATTCGCAAGAGTGCACGCCGTCATGGTCTAAATACCGATGCGTCATTCCGCTTTGAACGTGGTATTGATCCTAATGGTCAGATTTATGCTTTGAAGCAGGCTGCGTTGTTGTGTAAAGAACTTGCCGGTGGTGAAATTGCCATGGAAATTAAGGATGTTTATCCGACGCCAATACAAGATTTTATTGTAGACTTAAGCTACGAATATGTAAATGCTTTAATTGGTAAAGACATCCCCATAGATACTGTTAAGAGTATTGTTACTAGTCTTGAAATGCAGATTCTTGAAGAATCAGAATCCGGTATTAAACTTCAAGTTCCGGCCTATAGAGTGGATGTGCAGCGTCCGTGTGATGTGGTAGAAGACATTCTTCGTATCTATGGTTACAATAACATTGAGATTCCTACCACGCTTAATTCAAGTATATCAATAAAAGGTGATGCAGACAAGAGTCATAAGTTGCAAAATATTATTGCAGAACAACTTGTTGGTTGCGGATTCAATGAGATCCTAAACAATTCACTTACTCGTGGTGCTTATTACGAAAACCTTGCATCGTATCCGGCAGAAAATCTTGTTTCGTTAATGAACCCGTTGAGCGCCGATTTGAATTCTATGCGTCAAACTTTGTTGTTTGGTGGATTGGAAAACATTGCACACAACGCCAATCGAAAAAATGCTGACCTTCGTTTCTTTGAATTTGGTAATTGTTATTACTTTCATAAAGAACGTAAGTGTGCTGACATTATCCCCGGTGTAAGTAGTAGTCGTGAGCCTGAGGTTATTAAGCATGTGCTTGATGCATATTCAGAGGATGCTCACCTTGGTTTGTGGGTAACAGGTAAACGTGTAAGTGGCTCGTGGGCGCATCCCAATGAGGACAGTAGCTTCTACGAGTTGAAGGCGTATGTAATGAATATTTTGTCTCGCCTTGGCGTTTCGGCCGGAAGTCTTGTAATTGCACCTTGCACCAACGATATCTTCTCAAAAGCTATTGAAATTCAAAACAGAGGAGGTAAAACTCTTGTGATGATGGGTGTAGTAAGTTCGAAAATTCAACGCTCATTTGACATTGACAACGAGGTGTACTTTGCTGACTTGAATTGGAAAATGTTGATGAAAGCCATCCGCAATAACAAGATTAGTTATCGTGAAATCAGTAAATACCCTGCTGTGAGTCGCGACCTTGCACTTTTGCTTGACAAGCAAATAGAATTTGCAGAAATCGAAAGAATAGCTTACGCTACGGAAAAGAAGCTCCTCAAGGAAGTTAAATTGTTTGACGTTTACGAAGGTAAGAATTTGGAGGCTGGAAAGAAAAGTTATGCTGTAAACTTTATCCTTCAAGATGAGAACAAAACGCTTAACGACAAACAAATAGATGCTATTATGTCTAAGTTGATTGCTAATCTTGAGAGCAAATTGGGCGCTAAGTTGAGATAAAATATATAAAAATACACGTAAAATATTATACATAAAAATCATATCCAATGGGAAGAGCATTTGAGTATCGCAAAGCCGCGAAAATGAAGAGATGGGGACACATGGCTAAGACCTTTACCAGACTTGGTAAGCAAATTGCTATTGCTGTTAAAGCAGGTGGCCCGGAACCGGAGAACAATCCAACTTTACGTTCTGTAATTGCAACTTGTAAGCGTGAGAACATGCCGAAGGACAATATCGAACGTGCCATTAAAAACGCAATGGGTAAAGACCAAAGCGAATACAAGGGAATGACTTACGAAGGATAC
>JAFOXE010000027.1 GCA_017425765.1 Paraprevotella sp.
AGATGGTTGCACCAATCAAAGGTGAATTGTCGCTTTTATCTATAACCACACCGGTGATGGTGCGCTTCTGAGCGATTGCTATCGTACTTAAAAGTGCGAATAAAAGGAGTGAACTAAGTATTCTTTTCATGTTCTTGTTCAATTGTTATTTACTTTTCTAATCCTAATGCAGTACAGATGCGAAGAATCATATCTTCGTAATGGTAACGAGTAGCCAAGTCGAAATGATTCTTATTGCTACGTAATAGTGTTAATATTCGGATAAGTTCACCACGTTTCACACTCAGCGCATCGCTTACACGATTGAGTTGTTTGCTTGAAAGGTCGATGGTACGTATTCCGCCATCTCGACTATCGTGCATGCAACGGTGGTGCGTGTCGATGAGGAAGTGAGGCTCGTAAAGGCTTTTGTTAATCTTTACACCTTCGCTTTCTGCTGCAGAGGTGATGATAAGATCCACAAAAGACTTTTGTAGATTACGGGTCATTACATCGGTTTTCTTTCCTGAAATGGTAGTGGCGAAAACGTGTTTATGCAACATGTCCATCATCTCTACAACGGTGAATGCATTGCGTGAACCATTCTTAAACTCATTTTCAAACATTCGCATTAGACGATTATTATCCAGTAGGTCCCAGAGCAAGTAGTTCAAATTGTTTTTGAACACTACGTTAGGACTTTGTTCATATACTCCAAGCGGAGTGTTCTTCAAGATATATGTGTAATTAGTGACATCCGTATTGAAAAGCCATTCTGGATATTTTATGTACTCGTCGATAAGGAACTGCAATGCTCGCTTCTGTTTGTCCTTTTCTACAAAGGTAAAGGTCTGCTTTCCGTCACCAACCTCGGTGTTTTCAAGATAAATACCTCCGATGTTGGCCATCACGTGATAACCATATAGACTCCATTGGTAGATGATGCCTGAATATAAATCGGCTGCTTCCTTGTAACTTTGTCCTTCTTTTCCGGTTGTGGTCCATTCTATTACGTGCGGAATGATACGTTTTAGGTTGGCAATACCATAACCTGCCGACTTCATTGCATCGTCACCAAGGTCTTCGCTAAGAGCACGAGGGTCCACGGCGGTGCGGGCAGGTTGTGCCTCGCTGTATGTGTAGAGCGGCGTGTTGTGACGCTTCAATAGAGCATTAAGTTCTTTGTGTTCAGTCTCCTTGTCGGCAAACCAACGATATCCCCATTCAATAGCCAAAAGATCGTATGGACCAATGTTTGGCGACATTGTGGTAATGTTGTCGCCGGGCTGAGCCACATAGTTGAAACGAGCATAATCCATAATTGAAGCCGATGTACCCTTCATTCGTGCGGTGAAGGTCGCCGAACGAAGAGAATCGGTGGGGAAGGTCCATGAGGCCGTCATGTTGTGACGAAGACCCAATGAGTGTCCGACCTCGTGGCAACCGACAAAACGAGCAGCATCGCCAATTAAGCTATCGGGAATTTGTAGGGAACGTACGTTGGGATCAACAGCACCGGTTTGTACAATCAGCCATTCGCGTAACAACGATACCACGTTGTGCCACCAGATGATGTCTGCCTCAAGAATTTCTCCGGTACGGGGATCGATAGTCGAAGGTCCCATGGCATTGGCCTTAGTTGATGCTGCGTATGTAAGTACCGAATACTTCAAGTCGTCCCCTTCTTGTGCAATACTATCGGTATATTCGCCCACGCAGATAGCATCCTTGAAACCTGCTTTTTCAAACGCTTGGTTCCAATCCAATATACCTTTTATAATATAAGGACGCAAATGCTTTGGCGTACTTGGATCTAAATAAAACACAATAGGTTTTACGGGTTTGGTGAGCTCCCCTCTTAAATAAGCTTCTTTATCTGATGGCTCTAAACGCCAACGTGTAATATAATTTTTGCGGTCGACATTTTGTTGCTTATCTGAGTAAAGCAAACGTCTGGTGGTGAAGTAGCCAATACGTGCGATTTCTTCACGTCCAACCATGGGGACCTCAGGTAGAAGGCAAAGTGAAGTACTTACTATCACGGTAATATTTACTTTTGCCATGCCTTCACGAACGGTTGTGGTAAGTTCCGAGGTAGCAGTAATATTGTTGTCAAAAGCCTTTATATCAAGGATTCTAGATAACTCAGAACTAGTTGAGGTTCCGAGATTAATGTTGTTGAAAACATCGTTGAAGATAGTTTTCTTGCCATTGAAGTATTCATCAATGGCTACGATTACCGAAGAAGAATCCGGTGATACCACTTCCACTTTCATACTGGCAATAAGTGGGTTGATATAGTTGTCTTGTACCGATTCGCTGATGCAATCGCCTTCTGGAACTTCCGGTGTGAGGTGTTTTTGACGGATGTTAAGTTTCTGCTCTTTTGCCATCCATTCAAAAGCTATTACTTGACTTTCGTATACGATGCCCTTGTTTACACCAGCTTCGTTAAGCTCTTTGGGAACTTTTTGTAACCGATTGGCAATAAGAAACTCACGGCCAAGCAATGCTGTAGGGAATTCCATGTACCATTTATCCTTTTTGCGAATGATATTGGCTACCCCCTTCATTTCTACAGAATCACGGCCGGTGATTTCTTTATATTTGGATGTGGTGGTGTCCTTTACAGCTGTGGTATCTTTTTTATTTTGTTTTTTGTCTTTTGTGAACCAACCAAAGATTCCGTTCATTTCCGATGCTTGCACTGACGAATCTGTGCCAACAACTGAAATCAACGTCATACTTATTAAAACAAGTAATAAATGTTTCATTTCTCTATAAGGCTATGTGTTTGTTAAACGTACACTTGTATAAGTGCATAAAACACGTTGTACTATTCTTTTTCCTTTTTTATAAACATTACTTCAATAAAGCCAAGGCGTTTTTGATACGTTTCATGGCTTCTACAATATTTTCGTCGCTGGTGGCGTAGCTCATACGGAAGCATTCAGGTGCACCAAACGCATCACCTCCTACTGTAGCTACGTGGGCTTCTGATAATAGGTAAAGAGCAAAATCGTTAGAGTTGTTGATTACTTGTCCATTAGCTTGCTTACCAAAGAACGAACTGCACTTGGGGAACAAGTAGAATGCACCTTGAGGATCATTTACTTCAAGTCCGGGGATCTCGCGCGCCAACTTTACAATTAAATTCTTACGACGTTCAAAGGCTACACGCATTTCCTCTACACAAGCTTGCGAACCGGTGTAGGCTGCTTCAGCTGCTTTCTGAGAAACTGAGCATGGACCGCTGGTGTATTGCCCTTGAAGTTTATTGCATCCCTTTACAATCCATTCTGGACCGGCTATGAAACCAATGCGCCAACCGGTCATGGCATATGCTTTGGATACACCATTTACAATTACAACTCGTTCCTTAATTTCAGCAAATTGTGCAATGCTCTCGTGCTTGCCGATGTAGTTTATATGTTCGTAAATTTCATCTGCGATGACGATTACGTTTTCATGCTTTGCTAATACCTCTGCAAGACCGCGTAGTTCTTCCTTAGAATATACTGAACCTGTAGGGTTGCTTGGAGAGCAAAGGATTAGGGCACGAGTTTTAGGAGTGATAGCTTGCTCTAATTGCTCCGGAGTAATCTTGAAATCTTGTTCAATACCTGCTTCGATGAACACCGGTGTGCCATTGGCTAGCAGAACCATTTCAGGGTAGCTTACCCAATATGGTGCCGGAATAATTACTTCATCCCCTTCGTTAATGAGAGCCATGATGGTGTTGCAAACAGATTGTTTTGCACCATTAGCACACGAAATTTGTGCAATGGAGTACTCAAGATTATTTTCTTCTTTCAACTTTTTCACGATAGCCTCTCGTAGAGCAGGGTAGCCCGGAACAGGTGAATAACGTGAATAATTTTTTTCAACCGCACGGATGGCAGCCTCCTTGATATGGTCAGGAGTATTAAAGTCGGGTTCGCCTACGCTGAGGTTGATAACGTCGATGCCTTGAGCTTTTAGTTCGCTACTCTTTTGCGACATGGCTAGTGTAGCCGAAGGGGAAAGTCTGTTAATACAGTTAGATAATTGATTCATATACGTTTTTGTTATTATTTATTCTTGATATTGTATGTTCTTTATTTTTTATTTTTTCTTGCCAAACATGCGAAGGAGGTAAAGGAACAAGTTTACGAAGTCAAGGTATAGCATTAAACTACCCATTAGTGCAATTTTGCGGATCTCTTCCGAGTTATGTTGGTTACGTTTGTTCAACATGTTCTTGATTTTCTGAGCATCGTATGCAGTCAGTCCTACAAAAGTGAATACGCCTACATAGGTAATAATCCAATACAAAATGTTGTTTGCCCAGAATATATTTACAATTGATGCGATGATGAGGCCGATGAGTGCCATACTGAGCATTTGACCGATGCTACTAAGGTCTTTTTTTGTAGTGTGCCCCAACCAAGCCATGGCGCCAAAGGTTCCGGCCGTGATAAAGAAGGTTGAGACTATTGAAGGCAGTTGAAATACAAGGAAAATAACAGAAAGGGTGGCACCATTGAGAATGGAATATACCATAAACAAGGCAGCCGCTGTCTTGAAAGGAATTTTACGTATAGCAATGTTTAGGTAGAAAACCACACCCACTTCGGCGATGATTAGAAGGAAAAATGCAGTTCGACTGCCCAATATCAGGTTCATTATGGTTTCGCTGCTTGCTGCACCCAATGCTGTGAGGCCGGATGCACATAGTGCCAAGGCCATCCATAGATATACTTTTTGCATCAATGTGGCTACAGGACTTACAGCTGTAGTCTCGTTTACATTCTTATATGAACGTGAATAGTTGTCAGCCATCGCTATTTAATGTTTGGTATTACTTGTTGAATTTAAGTTCATGTCCCATGCGCTCTTTTTTGGTGTGCATGTATTTTTCATTATATGGTGTGGTTGGAACCTCAATAGGCACGTTCTCAACCACTTCCAATCCATATGCTTCTAGTCCTACACGCTTAACCGGGTTGTTGGTAAGCAAACGCATTTTATGTACACCCAGCTGACGAAGAATTTGTGCGCCCACGCCGTAATCACGTTCGTCGGGCAGGAATCCGAGATGTGTATTGGCGTCCACTGTGTCAAGGCCTTCCTCTTGTAGCTTATAAGCCTTCATTTTGTTGAACAAGCCGATGCCTCGTCCCTCTTGATTCATGTAGAGCACTACGCCCTTTCCTGCCTCGTCAATCATGCGCATAGATTTGTGTAGTTGTGCACCGCAGTCGCATCGTTGGCTGCCAAAGATGTCGCCCGTTACGCATGAGGAGTGCACACGAACCAAAATAGGTTCGTTAGGTTCCCAAGTCCCTTTGATAAGAGCCACATGCTCTAGGTTGTTGTTGATTTGACGGAACGTGATGTCGCGAAAATGTCCGTAAGCTGTGGGCATATCTACTTCCGGACCACGCTCTACCATTGACTCTTTATTTAGTCTATAGGCAATAAGGTCGCGGATGGTGATAATCTTCATGTCAAACTCTTGTGCCACCTTTTGCAATTCGGGCATACGGGCCATTGTCCCGTCTGGATTCAAGATTTCGATTAAAGCTGCAGCGGGTTGCAGGCCGGCTAAGCGTGCCATGTCGATAGCGGCTTCCGTGTGTCCGGCTCTGCGCAGCACTCCTCTGTCTTGTGCATAAAGAGGGTTGATATGCCCCGGGCGTCCAAATGTTTCAGGACGGGAATTTGGGTCGGCCAATGCTGCAATGGTGGCCGCACGGTCGTGCGCCGAAACGCCGGTGGTGCATCCTTCCAGCTTGTCAATAGTGACTGTAAAGGGTGTGCCCAACATCGAGGTGTTGTCTTCCACTTGTCGAGGTAACTCCAGCTCTTTGGCTCTTGACAACGTAATAGGAGCGCACAACACCCCCCTACCATGCTGAAGCATAAAGTTAACTTTCTCCGGTGTTATCTTTTCGGCAGCTATGATGAAATCACCTTCGTTTTCACGGTCTTCATCATCCACAACAATGATGAATTTACCTGCTTTGAAGTCGTCGATGGCTTCGTCTATGGTGCTCAACTTAAAGTTTTTCATTTCTATATTGTTTGTTCGTTTACAAGTATTTTGTCTATTCGTTCTATGATGAACTTGCTATATTTCTGTATGTTTTGCATGTCCTTCCATAAGCGTAGGCGGTAGAGCCAAATCCTAAAGAAGAAGAAAACTCCAAGCGGAAGGAATAAACCGGTGACAATGTTCAACTTACTATTGTGGAACGGACGTGTGTGGGCGTCGGTTGACAATATAGGCAAGTTGTTGAGTGCTCCAAGTATAGAGTGATCGCGGCTATTGCAAAGTTCTTCTATAATAGATTCGTAGATTTCATTGAGTTGTATTACGGCTATATCTTCTTTGTATCTGAAGTACAGACGGAAGTAATTGGGCATCGACTTGAGGTGTGTCACGCGAGAATACTGCTTGCAATCAAGTGCTAGGTGGTAGAGGCGTTCCCTTATTTGTGGATAGTTTGGGTCGTTTATAATCACCTCTTTGCGATTGATGTGCCGCGAGATTCGCAATCCTAGGATGCGCCTAAAGATATTTACATAGCCTTCCATGTTGAACACAACGGAGTCCTTGTTGGCCTTGTAGGTTAGAAATGCTCCGATGGGGAAGAGTACAAATGAACTTAACCACAAACCAAACCCGATGAGCCACTCTCCTGATTTAGCCATTTTTTCACCGGAGCCGTTCACCATGTAGTAGAAGATAAAAATAACAACAGACACTACAACCGGAAGCCCCAAACCACCCTTGCGAATGATGGCACCCAATGGTGCGCCGATGAAGAAGAATATCAGACAAGCTACTGAGAGTGTAAACTTCTTGTTCCATTCAACCCAGTGTAAACGGAGTGAACGGTTGCTGTCGTTGCTAATCAAGGCTCGGAAGTCATATTCGCCCACGCCACTACGTGCTTTGTATATGGCGGTGCGAATGGCCTCTTGTTTTTCGTTCATGCGAAGTTTGGAAAAGATGGAGTCAAAGGGTTCTGCTTGTCCTGCTTTAGCCATAAAGGCAACGGTGTCTTTGAGATTCTTGGGTAACGCACGTGCCATGAACGTTTCCTGTGTCATGCTGTAGGTAGCATGTCCGATGCTATCGATGCGGTTGTTCAGCGAGTCGATACCTTGTTCAATCTCTTTCAAACTTTTCGTGGCGGCGTTGCTACTTAATAGCGACGCATCCATCATGTTAAAGTTTGCGTTGAATGGGATGAGGTCCACTTCCTTTATAAATGTTTCTCTTAGGTAAGGAACATTTGCTTTCGACATGGCTCCACCCTGTGTCTGCATGTTTTGGAAACGTTCACCGTTGTATAATGTAAGCATGAGGAACGTTTTGTCGGCCGTACTTTGCAGTTTTGCCGAGTCGGCCAATACAATCTGTGCGTCCTCGTAGCCATCGGTATTACTGTATATCATTACATCGTAGAGCATACCGGTGGTTTTGCTTTTGCTTTTGACGAATAGGTTGTACCCGGGAATTTCATTGTAGAACGTGCCTTCCGGTATTTCTAACTCCGGAGATTTTTGCTTCATTGAGAATACAAGCGTAGCCAATTGTCGAGTGGCTTCGGGACTTGTGATGTTTTGAAAATAGAATGAGGCAATGCTTAAGCCCACCACAAAAATGAAGATGGGCTGAATGATGCGCACCAGTGGGATGCCGGCAGCTTTCATGGCGAGGAGCTCGAATTGTTCGCCTAGGTTTCCAAATGTAATGAGTGAAGCCAGCAAGATGGCAAGTGGTAAAGCCATTGGAACCAATGTGAGGCTGGCGTAGTAAAAGAAGCGAATGAGTACGTCTACAGGCAAGCCTTTGCCGACAAGATCGTCAACATAACGCCACATGAACTGCATCATGAAGATGAACAAGCACACAAAAAAGGTGCCAAGAAATAGAAGTAAATAGGTCTTTAAGACGAATAGGTCTATCTTTTTTATGAATCTCATTTTGCCTCGAGGTTATTAAACCGTGTGCAAAGTTAGTATAAAAAGATTAGAGCATACGAATTTTAGCCACAATTTCTTCTAATAATCGCGCGTATGTATGTGTTTTTATATAAAATAGGCAATTAGATGCCGCTAATACGGAGTAACGTGTCTATTTGACTATCCCATAAATCCTTTGTTTCGTTCACTTCGTTTTCTTCGGCAAAGTCGATTATGGTCAGGACGTAATCTAGAGTTAGTTCGTTTTGGTCCAGGCGTATTTCTACATAACATCCCGTATCGGTTTCGTCTTTCCATCGCATTTTAAGCGAATCTCCCTCGTAATAGTGCTTGATTTTCGCTTCGCGTTGTTCTTCCTTGCCCCATTTGAATATTAGGGTGCTGTCGCGACGCTCTACATCGTCGGCAAACCATTTTGACATTCCCGTTGGGGTGGCAATAAAATTCCAAATGATGCTACGACTTTTGGAGCGGAGTACGTATTCGAGTTGAACCTTTGTTTTTGGCATATTGGTTTGGTGACTTAGGGCTTGTTTGGGCAAATTAAGGGAATTTTTCCTTTAGGTGGTAATTTTTTATGAGTTTTTTTTGCAGGATAGAAAACTTTGTCTACCTTTGCACCGCAAAACAACGATGGCGGGATAGCTCAGCTGGTTAGAGCGCATGATTCATAATCAT
>JAFOXE010000028.1 GCA_017425765.1 Paraprevotella sp.
CTAGGACCATTTTCATGTGTGGATCTCCGTAGAGCTTCTGTGTGTAGGCATGAACCTCGTCAAAGCTAAGGAAACCCTTGAGTATCAATTCGGACACACCTTTCTCCTTCACGATTTCTATATCAAAGTTACGCACCATGAAGTTTGTAAAGTTGTAGCGTGCCATTTCAAACAGCAGTTGGTTCTCGTCCAGACTATTCTCAGGGTAGGCCAACATAAACACAAAATTACAAAACCGTTCGTCACTGAGCTCAACTCGTTGCTGAGTGGAGTCGGAGTCCTCTCCTCGTTCACGTCGGCTCCAAAGATTACCTATGTCGAACTTATTATCGTTCAGCAAGCGTCCTTCCTTCACGCCCTTTACAATATAGTTAGCCAAGTCGCTGATCTCGTTTTTCGGATACTTCGTAATCACCTCCTTCAATGCAGTTAAGAACGTATCACGCTGCCCGGCATACAATTGACTCATGGCACGAATAAAGATGAACTTGGGTAAGTGTGTACCCTCCGGGAAGTCGGTACGTGCCAACTGATAGTTACGTTCCACCTCGTCGTATTGCTCCTGTTGATAGGCAGCATACGTAGCGGCATAGAGAGAATCTTCTATGTGTTTTCCGTGTTTGGCATACAACTCGTAGTTCGGATTCTTCAGCAATAAAGCGTATTTGCTACTTGGGAATTCCTCAATAAGCTTAGTACGATAAAATTGTGCCTTCCCCACATCACCTTTTCGTCCGTTCAGAAGGAAAAGATGATAGTATACATTATCCATTGAGGTGTAGTTCGGGAAGTCGGTGAGCAAACGGGTTAATGTACGATCGGCTAAAGGGAAATTCTCCAACTTTTCCATCTCAAGGATTCCAGAATTATATAATCCATCGCTAAGCAGCTGATTGGACGACTGCAGCTGTTCCTCTGTAAACGGAATTTGTCTAAGATAATATTCTCTCTCATGTGGGTCGTTGGCTATACTATCCAATCGTGCCTGTTCCTCATCGCTCAGGATGTCTTCTCCCCCATTACCGTTACCATCGGCCGATAAGGAGTCGCTCTCCTCGTCGTAGTTGTACTCGGCAAACTCACTGTTCATCACGGTACCCTTGTCGCTTCGTCGCCAATTGTCTTCGTTCGCACGATTACCCCATCGACGACGGAAGTCGTTCTTTCCCTGCATCACCGCTGTGGGATTGTAGAAATACCAAGCACCTTGATTCCTTCCTCCCATATTTGTGGCTGCATTGGAGCCTCGGTTGGCACCCGCCTGACCAGCAACAGGAGGCATCGCTCCGGTGCCCCCACTATTTCCGACACCGCCATTAAGGGCTGCAGCTTTCTTTGCTTCTTCCTTTTCTTTTCGTTTCAATTCGTCTATCACGCGGTCGATGGCAGCCAATCGCTCGTTCTCGGGCATCTTGGCCAATGCCTGCAAACTATCTTGAAGTTCTACGGCAGCAATGTGCGGTGCCACCTCGGTCAGTATCTCATTTCTTCGGTGCGATTCTTTGTATTCTTCATGTTCCTTATCAAGAATTCCCATCAAATCGGCATAACATGTTTGTGCCTTTACATACTCTTCTTGTTGCCAGTAGATGTCACCTAGGCGCATCAACAACACAGCCTTGGCTATGCCGTTGCGTGTGCTCTTGTCGATTCCGCTTTGATATGCTCCGATACAATGAGCCGTGTCCTGAACGGAAAGATATATATTGCCAATGGCATAATAAACCTGGTCGAGATATTCCTTGTTTTTGTCGCTCTTGGCCATTCTCTGCAACCTCTTAATCATGCGCTTGTATTGCCCTTTCGACATAACCTCACTCTGCATCACACGGGCATTGAGTGCTAACTCGTAAGGAGGATTGCTGCGGATTACCTTCTTTAGCGATTTATAGGCCTCGGCATTCTGTCCCTCGGAACGATAGAGTTGAGCCAAAAGGAAATTAAGGCGGGCACGCAATTTCTTGCGATTTTCTTTTTTAATGGTCTTTTTGAGATATGGTATCGCCTCTTTGTACTGCTCGGTAAGTATCAGATAATTGGCGTAAGAAGCGTCACGTTCTATGGCTCCTTTCTTGGTCAGCGTGTCGCGCTTGATTTTATTGAACACGTCCTCGGCATCATAGGGCCACTCCAACAGCACATAGCAACGAGCCAAGTAGGCACGTGCCACCGACACCACCTCGGGTTGGGTTGCATAAAGACGGATAATGTAATTAAAGATGGAAGCTGCTTCTATGAAATTACCTTGTTGAAACTGCGCCTTACCCATCAAAAGCCACGCATTTTTCAAGAAGGGGTTAAACTCTTTTCGGGCATAGAAAGCACGTTCCTTGTCGGTGAGTTTCTTGCTCACATTACGCACCGGACGACGTTTGATGGAGTGCCTTTTGATGGCTTTCTCGCATTTCTCAATGGCGCGTTCGTAGTTTCCCTTACCGATTCCCTGCGTTTTCTTATCGGCCACGATGTACATGGGTAACAATGTGGTATAGTCGTCTTGATGACTGTTTTCCTGCGCAGTCAGACCCTCTTTATAGGCTTCGTGTCCATTATAGTAAGTGTTGAAACGGGCGGTAGCAGCATGGTAAAAACGTGTAGCCGCCGTATTCTTTTTGGTGGAACACGCCGTAATAGCCAGCAGAGCGAGAGCTGCGATAAGTATATGAGCCGAGAGTCCTTTCAAAATCTAATGTTACGCAAATATAAACTTATAGCTCGGTTTTTTATTGCCTTTATGGAGAGAAAAATATCTTAAGATATTTGGTGTGGAGAAACAAATTGCTCAAGAAGGTGCATAAAAGTGGTTAATGCAAACGACGTTCGCCCACAATCAAGAATACCTCGTCCTTGATGCCGTCGGGCAAGGCCACACCACGCAATTGCAAGCTACGCACCCAACCGGCCACCTCTTCGTTGCGCATGGTGTAGAGAATTTCTCTGAATTCATCGCAGTTTTCTTCGGTGTAATCGGCCGAATCATATCCACAGAATCGATCCAATTCTTCGTCATTATAGTATTCAATATCCCTACTCACGGCAGCCAACAAACTGTCCTTTTCGCACGTTTCGTGCTGGCCGCAACATTCAGAGTCCACTGTAACCACCTCGGGCATCTCCTCCAGTTCGCCGGCTTCAATGCGTTTTTGCAGCGTACGATTACGACACCATCCGGCCACGAGGGCGATGATACCTAACAAAAATAATGCGGATATAGTATATAGGAATATCATGATTCTGTAAGGTTGAATCCGGCCGTCTGCAAGTTATCCCAGTATCGAGGATAAGACTTACTCACTACTTCGGGATTATTGATCACTATCGAGGTCAAACGTTGGCAACATGGAGCAAAAGCCATGGCCATGCGATGATCCTCGTAGGTGTCGACGCAGGGATACTCCTCGGGGCGGCATCGCTCACCATTCCAATAGAGAATACTGTCTTGTTCCGACTCAATTACATAACCCAACTTGCGTAGTTCACACTGCAGAGCCACCATGCGGTCGGTTTCTTTTATCTTTAGACTTTGCAGTCCAGTAAAGCGGAAGGGAATATTCAACATGGCACAAGTCACCACAAAGGTCTGTGCCAAATCGGGTTGATTCACGAAGTCAATCTCAGCAAGACTTGCTGTAACGGGAATTTTACGAAGACGAACACACTCGCAACCTTCCTCATCGGTAATGAAATCGGTGCTCACCCCCAAGATGCGAAACATACGTTGCACCTCGCTATCGCCCTGATAACTGTTACGACACAAGCCGGGCAAAAGCACCTCGGCTTCAGAATCTTCGGAAAGAGCCACCATCTGATACCAATAAGAAGCTGCACTCCAATCGTTCTCCACCTTATAAGGAACAGACTCATAGGGCACAGGCTGCACTAGTATTTGATGATCACCTCGCCACGCGGCTTCAGCACCAAAATCGCGCATAATCTGCAAGGTCAAATCTATGTATGGGCGCGACACTATATTACCTTCAAGACTCAATGTCAAACCGTTCTTCAGCATAGGAGCAATCATAAGCAACGCAGAAATGTATTGCGAACTGATGTGACCGGGTAAACTAAGCTCCCCACCTTGATAAGTTCCTCCACTGATGCGAAGAGGCGGGAAACCTTCTTTCTCCACATACTCGATGTGGGCACCTAAGGCTCTCAAAGCATCCACAAGCACTGCAATCGGGCGATGTTTCATTCGCTCAGTGCCGGTTATTACCTGCTTTCCGGGTGTCACGGCTAGATAAGCCGTAAGGAAACGCATAGCCGTACCGGCAGCCATAATGTCGATTTGTTCGTCGGTGCTGTTCAAGGCACGCTGCATTACGAATGTGTCGTCACATTCCGATACATTATTCAGTTCACATCCCCCCTTACTCATAGCATGTATAATAAGTGCTCGGTTGCTGATACTTTTGCTAGCTGGCAGCATAATACGGCAACGCAAACGTGCAGGTGGAGTCAGTTTATAGCGCATATCCCTTGTTTTTTATACCGATAGATGTGACGACAAATGTATACAAAAATTTGCATAGTTCAAAAAGAATCTATACTTTTGCAGTCGCTAACGAGAAACGGGATGTAGCTCAGTCCGGTTAGAGTACTCGTCTGGGGGGCGAGTGGTCGCTGGTTCGAATCCAGTCATCCCGACAGAAGAAAGGCTTTGCAAATATTCGCAAAGCCTTTTTGTTGTATTTCCCCTCACACATACTTCAACAACTTACACACAAATTGTGTTTCAAAGGCACGAACCCTAAGGCTACTATTTTCAAAGAAAAACTAAACAGAAAACCTATCTCACTAGCTTTTTAAGAATAATCTTTCTCTAAAAAAATAAAATACTTGCAAGGTGTTATTTTTTTTGATTAGCTTTGTAAAGCTATTTCTGTTTAAGTAAAAAGAAACCGAATACGTAATAAATATAGTTTAATACATCTCAATCATGAAAAAGAATTTCTTTTATTTAATTTCAATTGCTATCGCATCGTTTGGTGCATTGCCGACAATTGCACAGGATGAAAACGTTGTAACCTTGTCGGGCAATGCATACATTACAACTAATTCCGAAAAGGATGCAGAAAGAACACATGCAGCCGTTATAGATGAGCCCAACTGCGC
>JAFOXE010000029.1 GCA_017425765.1 Paraprevotella sp.
GGAATTGCTCACAAAAGGTCGAAAACTTGCCAATACATTGGGCGTACAGTTGGAGGCCGTGGTGGCAGGATCTGAGATAGTAGGTAAAGTTGAAAGTCAAATCTTACCATATGGGGTGGACAAGTTGCACATCTTTGATGCTCCGGGTTTGGCACCGTACACATCACTTCCCCATACTTCCATATTGGTGAACTTGTTCAAACAAGAAGAATCACAAATTTGTTTGATGGGTGCCGATGTGGTGGGCCGCGACCTAGGGCCGCGTGTGTCGTCAGCATTACATTCTGGTTTGACCGCTGATTGTACCTCATTAGAAATAGGACCACACGACGATAAAAAAGCCGGTAAGCATTACGAGCAATTGCTCTATCAAATCCGTCCGGCCTTTGGCGGAAATATTGTAGCCACCATCGTAAATCCGGAAAACCGTCCACAGATGGCAACCGTGAGAAGTGGAGTGATGAAGGCAGAGATTTTGGACGAAAACTATCAAGGTGAGGTTGTGGTGCACGATGTGGCCAAATTCGTGCCTGAAACGGACTATGTAGTAAAGGTATTAGATAGGCACGTGGAGAAGGCCAAGAATAACCTTAAGGGTGCTTCCATCATCATCGCCGGAGGTTACGGAGTTGGTAGTAAAGAAGGTTTTGATATGTTGTTCGAATTGGCAAAGGAACTTCACGGAGAAGTAGGTGCAAGCCGTGCTGCTGTGGATGCAGGCTTCTGCGATCATGATTTACAAATAGGTCAAACCGGTGTAACCGTTAGACCAAAAGTATACATTGCTTGCGGAATCTCAGGTGCCATCCAACATATTGCCGGAATGAAGGAGAGCGGCATCATTATCTCTATAAACAATGATCCGGAGGCTCCTATTAACGCTATTGCGGATTACGTCATTCATGGAACCGTTGAGGAAACCGTGCCCAAATTGATAAAGTATTATAAACAAAACAGCAAATAACGAAGATAATGGCTAATTACTATACTGATATACCGGAACTCAAGTATCACTTGAACAATCCGATGATGCGCCGTATCTGTGAACTGAAGGAGCGCGACTACCGAGATAAAGACGAGTTCGACTATGCCCCTGTGGACTACGCCGATGCGATGGATTCATACGATAAGGTGTTGGAGATTGTGGGCGACATAACAGCCAACATAATTGCACCTAATGCAGAAGGTGTGGACGCCGAGGGGCCACATTGTCATGATGGACGTGTGGATTATGCCAGCGGTACGATTCAAAACCTTGATGCGATGGTAAAGGCCGGTATGAACGGCATGACGATGCCACGTCGTTACAATGGTTTGAACTTCCCTATAACTCCTTACACTATGTGCGCCGAGATTGTAGCGGCAGCCGATGCCGGTTTTGGTAACATTTGGTCGCTTCAAGACTGTATTGAAACGTTGTATGAGTTTGGAGATGAGGATCAGCACAGCCGATTCATACCACGTATTTGCGCAGGTGAAACCATGTCCATGGACTTAACTGAGCCTGATGCTGGTTCTGACTTGCAGAGCGTGATGCTAAAGGCTACTTATGACGAGGAATGTCAATGTTGGCGTTTGAACGGCGTGAAGCGATTCATTACCAATGGTGATGCTCAACTTCATTTGGTTTTGGCACGTTCGGAAGAAGGAACACGCGACGGTCGCGGTTTGTCGATGTTTATATATGACAAGAACGATGGTGGCGTAGATGTGCGTCGAATTGAGAATAAAATGGGTATTCATGGTTCGCCTACTTGTGAGCTGGTGTACAAGAATGCGAAAGCAGAACTATGTGGAAGCCGAAAATTAGGCTTGATTAAATATGTGATGGCGCTCATGAACGGTGCTCGACTTGGTATTGCTGCTCAATCGGTAGGCTTGAGTCAAGCAGCTTACAATGAGGGATTGGCCTATGCACGTGACCGAAAGCAGTTTGGTAAGGAGATTATCCACTTCCCCGCTGTTTACGATATGTTGTCTATCATGAAGGCTAAGTTGGATGCCGGACGTGCTCTGCTTTATCAAACTTCACGCTATGTAGATATCTATAAAGCCCTTGACGATATTGCACGCGAACGCAAACTTACTCCCGAGGAACGAGAAGAACAAAAGCGCTACGCCAAGTTGGCAGATAGTTTTACTCCTCTGGCAAAGGGTATGAACTCTGAATATGCCAACCAAAATGCCTACGACTGTATTCAGATTCACGGTGGCTCGGGTTATATGTTGGAGTATGCTTCGCAACGTATTTATCGTGATGCCCGAATTACCTCTATCTACGAGGGAACTACACAACTCCAAACGGTTGCGGCCATCCGCTACGTCACCAATGGTGCTTATATAGCTACTATTCGTGAGTTTGAGGCTGTGCCGGTGATTCCTGAATACGAAGGTTTGATGAATCGTATGAAGGAGATGGCTCGTAAATTTGATGCTTGTACCAATGCGGTTAAGGATGTGGCCGACCAAGAAATGCTTGATTTTGTGGCTCGTCGTTTGATGGAGATGGCTGCAGTAACAATTATGTGTCATCTTTTGATGCGCGATGCAGTGTCACGTCCCGATTTATTTGAAAAGAGCTTAAGAGTATACGTCAACTATGCTGAATCTGAAGTAGAAAAGCATTTCAACTTCATTCGTAAGTTCGACCCCTCACAATTGGATGCGTATCGTGCCGAATAACAGAGGAATAGCAATAAATCTCAATAAATAGTTTGCAAGGGCTCGTCCACTTATGGGCGTGCCCTTTTCTTGTATTCTCAAAACAGATGCTCATGTAAGCACGTTCTACACCATGATGTAAATGAATTTTCACGCTCGCCTCAAAGCTTTGAGGCGAGCGTGTGTTTTAGCTTATATCAATCATGTGTTGGGGAGATAAATAAGGTGTTTTAAGGAAATAGAGTGTAACCTTTCTTGCTTGCCCCATCAACTTTTTATATTTTTGTTTCACAGACATGAAACGAAAAGAAGGACATAATGAAGGATGTAGATAAGATATTTACTTTTTTGTGTGACGTAACAAGGAATAACACCCGCGAGTGGTTTACCGAACATCGTGCCGAGTATGATGAGGCACGTGCGGTGTTCGAGGACATGGTGCAACAAACCATCAACCGAATTGCCACGTTTGATGGTTCGGTGACGCACTTGCAGGTGAAGGATTGTACTTATCGTTTTCATCGTGACACGCGTTTTTCTGAAGACAAGGCACCTTATAAACGGCATTTCGGGGCGTACATCAATGCCCGTGGCAAGAAGTCGTTTCATAGTGGCTATTATCTGCATATCCAACCGGGCGAATGCTTGTTGGCCGGTGGCTCGTGGTGCTTGCCCTCGCCCATGTTACGAGCCATAAGAAATACAATAGTCGACGAGATTGAACAATTCCGTTCCATTGTGGAACGTCCCGAATTTAAGGCACATTTCCCTATTATTGGTGAGGAACGTGTGCAAACAGCACCAAAAGGTTTTGCTCGCGACTACCCTTATTTGGATTATATCCGACCGAAAGATTATTCTGTGGCTTGCCGTGTGACAGATGATCTTTTTCGAAGTAAAGGGTGGTTGGACGAAGTGGATCGTGTGTTCCGATTGATGAAACCTTTTAATGATTTTATAAATGAAGTAATTGACGATTTCGAGTAGTATGGTAAAAACGGAAACGCATAAAAAGTAAAAAAGATGAAGAATATAGGCGAACAAGTGCCCGATTTATTGGGCGTAGACGAGAATGGGAATGAGGTGCGTATATCGTCATTCAAAGGGAAAAAGGTGGTACTTTACTTCTATCCAAAAGACAACACTTCGGGATGTACGGCCGAGGCATGCAGCTTGCGCGACCATTATGAGCAGATTAAGGAGGCTGGGTATGAAATTGTAGGAGTGAGCGTAGACGGCGAGGTTTCTCATCGCAGGTTTATAGAGAAGCACTCTCTGCCATTCTCTTTGGTGGCCGATACGGATAAACAGTTAGTGCAGGATATGGGCGTTTGGGCAGAGAAATCAATGTACGGACGTAAGTATATGGGAACACTGAGAACTACGTTCTTGGTGGACAAAGATGGTGTTATAGAATATGTGTTTGGTCCGAAAGAAATTAAAACCTCCACGCATGGAACTCAGATTCTTGGTCATATAAAAAAGTAAAAATATCCGTTTTTATCGGGTAAAAACAAGTATTCAAATAGATGAAACAGCCGCAAGATTGGATGAATATTTCCATCTTGCGGCTGATTGTATGATAGACTTTTGGGTTGAGACCGTAATTTACGAATTATGTTGTGCCAAGTATTTGCGAGCTTCTTCCAAGGCCATACTGATGTTGGGACAAATGTTTTCTTTTCCTAACATCTCGTTGAAACCACTTCTCTCAAGTACTTTATGCACTTTAGGCTGTACTCCTGAAAGAATAATGTGAATACCGTCTTTCTGGCTTAGATGACACATACTGGTTAGGTTGTGGATGCCTGTAGAGTCGATAAACGGAACACGTCGCATGCGCACGATGCGCACTGTAGGTAATTTTTCGGTTGCTAGCATCACCTCTTCAAACTTGTTGGCCACACCAAAGAAATACGGGCCATTGATTTCATAAACCTCCACACCTTCGGGGATGGACAAATTCTCGTCAAGGACATCTTTATTCTCGTTAGAAGAAATGGCTTCATCGGTCAAGAGCTTGACTTGTGTGGTTTCCATCATTCTGCGCATGAAGAGCAAACAAGCTATTACTAGGCCTACTTCGATGGCAATCGTTAGATCGAAAATCACAGTCAAGAAGAAGGTTATTAGAAGTACAGTTATATCTGATTTTGGGTTCTTCATCAACTCGAAGAATGTACGCCATCCACTCATGTTGTAACTTACGATGACCAAAACACCGGCAAGACATGCCATTGGGATGTATTGCGCCAAGGGCATAAGGAAAAGGAATATGCCTAACAATACCACTGCGTGGATGATGCCGGCAATGGGTGTACGACCGCCGTTGTTGATATTGGTCATGGTGCGGGCAATGGCACCTGTAGCCGGGATTCCACCGAACAAGGGCGCAAGAATGTTGGCGATACCTTGGCCGACAAGCTCTTGGTTGGAGTTGTGACGGTCGCCGATGACACCATCGGCCACAGTGGCAGACAATAGTGATTCAATGGCGCCGAGTAGAGCAATGGTGATTGCCGGCGAGATAAGTTCTTTAATAGATTCCCATGTAATAGAAGGTACGGCCATGTCGGGGAGGGTGGAGTTAATGCGGAATCTGTCTCCGATGGTTTCGATCGAAGTGACACCGGCATACTCTTTCAACAACCATGCGGCCACCGTCATGATGATAATAGCTATAAGTGAGCCTGGAATAACACGAGAAAACTTCGGTGAAATGGCGATAATCAATACACTGAGCAGACCTACTCCAGCCGACCATGGCTCGATGGTTCCAAAGTGTTTTGCATATACAATCCATTTCTCAATGAAGTCCGCAGGAACACTTTCTATACTTAAACCGAAAAGGTCCTTAATCTGCGTTGTGAAGATTGTTACTGCAATACCACTCGTAAATCCCACGACGATGGGATAGGGGATATATTTAATAATAGTTCCCAGACGAAATACGCCTAACAACACAAGAAATATACCGGCCAAGAAAGTGGCAATGAGCAAGCCTTTTTCGCCATATTGTTGAATAATTCCGTAAATGATGACGATGAAGGCACCGGTAGGACCACCGATTTGCACTTTGCTACCTCCAAACAAAGAAATAGCCAAACCGGCAACAATTGCCGTGATAATTCCCTTCTCGGGGGTAACACCACTGGCAATACCAAAGGCGATGGCCAACGGTAGGGCCACGATACCGACGATGATGCCGGCCATTACGTCGGCAGCAAATGTTTTCTTATTGTAGTGTTTCAAATCACTAAATAGCTTAGGCTTAAATGTAAAAGCAAAGTCTTTCATATTGTGTAAGTTGTAGATTCCCTTAAAATTATTGGGCGCAAAGTTACAAAAAATAGTATCATGATGTTAAAACTTGTTGAAGAAGTTGATAAAAAAGGTTGTAAAATTCCTTTTGTCGTGCTCTTTTTATAAAAAGGGTGGATATGCTCATCTTTTTTTGCTACCTTTGTGGACAAATAAAAATTATTTAACCATTAAACTTTTAATCTATGTTCGAAGGACAACCTAAGGGCCTCTATGCCCTTGCTTTGGCCAATACGGGTGAGCGCTTTGGCTACTACACCATGTTGGCTGTTTTCGTGATGTTCTTGCAAGCTAATTTCGGTTTCGATTCAGGCTTTGCATCAGCTATCTATTCTGGTTTCTTGGGCTTTGTGTATTTTATGCCTCTTATCGGTGGTATTGCGGCAGATAAACTAGGCTATGGCAAGATGGTGACTATTGGTATTTCAATTATGTTCCTTGGCTATTTGTTGTTGGCCTTACCTTTGGGTAAAGACCTCATCGCATTGTGTGCCATGTACGGAGCCTTGGTGTTGATATCATTGGGTACCGGATTGTTTAAGGGTAACTTGCAGGTGATGGTAGGTAATCTATACAATGATCCAATGTACGCCGATAAGCGCGACTCTGGCTTTAGTGTATTCTATATGGCCATCAACATTGGTGCTATGTTTGCTCCTACTGCAGCAATCAAGTTGATGGAATGGGCGCAGAACTCTCTTGGCGTGAGCGAAGCGGATTCATATCATTATGCCTTTGCTGTTGCTTGTGCTTCTTTGATTATATCTATATTGATTTATTTCATGACCCAAAGTTGGTTCCGTCATGCTGACCGCCGAAATGTGCCAACTGCTTCAGCTACTGACAATACAAATACCTTGTCCCCGGCTCAAACAAAGGAACGCATCGTATGTTTGTGCTTGGTTTTTGCTGTGGTTATTTTCTTCTGGATGGCATTCCACCAAAACGGTTCTACGTTGACATTCTTTGCTCGTGACTATACGGCCACTACATCATCAGGTGTGCAAAGCATGGCATTTGACGTTTGGAATTTGGTAATGGGTATCTTTATTGTATATGGCTTGTTTGGTTTGTTCCAGAGCAAAACAGGTAAGGGCAAAGGTATTTCTTTCGCCATTATTGCAGTTGCAATAGCTGTTTTGGTGTTCCAATATACAAACCTACCTGCGTCTATCGACGTAAAGGCTCCTATTTTCCAACAGTTTAATGCATGTTTCGTTGTTGCGTTGACACCGGTTTCTATTGCGATATTCGGTGCACTTGCCAAGAAAGGAAAAGAACCTTCTTCTCCGATGAAGATAGGCTTGGGCATGTTGGTTGCTGCCGCTGCTTACGTATTGCTTACAATAGGTTCTATTGGTTTACCGGCTCCTGCTTACGATGCCGCTAATCAACCTATTCATATGGCCGACGTGTCTGCCAACTGGTTGATTTCAACTTACCTTGTTTTGACCTTCGCAGAGTTGTTGTTGAGTCCTATTGGTATCTCATTTGTAACCAAGGTAGCTCCTCCACAATACGCCGGTTTGATGATGGGTGGATGGTTCGTGGCATGTGCAATAGGTAACTTCCTAGTGGCAATCCCGGGCTTGATGTGGGGTGCTGAGTTAACTACGGTTTGGGGCGTTTTGATTGCCATCTGTGTGGTTTCAGCTCTATTTGTCTTCTCAATTTTGAAGAAGTTGGAAGCCGTTTCCAAGTAAATATTCAAGGTTTTGTGTGTCGGTGTGGCACACAAAACCTCATAATAAAACAGCCGTATGTTGCTCTGTTGCTTACATACGGCTGTTCTTTTTTCTTGATGTGTGATGGTCTAATCCTCTACCCAGATGTCTTCTATTTCTTTGCGTTTCTTCTCCGGAATATCATCGGTAGATGGATAACCTATGGGAATAATCACGCTTGGCTCAATACCTTCGGGCAGACAGAAAATTTCTTTGCACAATTGCACGCGGAAATTGCACACCCAACATGTACCTAATCCCTGTTCGGCGGCGGCCAAACAAAGATGTTCTACGGCAATGGCAATGTCTATGTCGGCATGGTTCAATCCATCGTATCTTCTGGTCCAAGCCTCACCGGTGAGTTTGCATGCCAACACGTAGGCCGGGGCCTCACGGAACCACTCGCGGTCGTAGCATTGTTGCAGTTTCTTTTGGTCTTCCTCGTTCGTGATGTAATAGAACTTCCATGGTTGGTAATTCACAGCCGAGGGCGCCAAACGTACACATTCTTGTATATACTCCAATGCTTCGGCCGGAATCCTATCCGGTTTGTATCCTCGCACCGAATAACGGTTCTGACAAAGTTCCTTGAAATTCATGTTCGTATAGTTTTAAGTTATAA
>JAFOXE010000030.1 GCA_017425765.1 Paraprevotella sp.
ATCACCAAAACTCTTGAATATACCGGATATAGGTGAGATATCGTAGTAATCCTTTTGTAAACGTTCTTGATAATCCTCGGTCGTTTCGCCATTCTCTGTATCTTGTTTGGGAAAGGTTGGAACGAGCAACTTATTGGCATCGGCTGCAATCGACAAACGATTGTATTCGTTGATGGGAATCAAGAAGTTCACACCTAAACGCATATTGGTTGGAATAAACTCTGCATTGTCATCACCTCCATACGAAATTTTACTACCGATGTTGCTTATATTCAAACCAATGGCCCAGTTACACTCTCTGTTGCCCGCCATGAAATAACGATTATAATACATGGCAATGTCGGCTGCAAATGCACTTCCTCCCTTCGACTCGGCGCTGTAATCAAACGTAATGTCGGAATAAATGTAACGAAGAGCTACGGCTGCCGAAAAGTTCTCACTCAACATACGAGAATAGGCCACATCGAATGCCATTTCATAGGGTTTTATGCTCATGCCGGCCTCGGCACCCGACATACCTTCCGATGCCATCATCACCTCGCCTAACGAGAAATAACGCAACGAAGCACTTAACGCCGAATAGTCGCCAATTCGATAAAAACCACTAGCGTAGGCCAAATCAATGTCGTTCACCAATTTTCGAAGCCACGGAGTGTAGCTCACAGCTACACCGGCACGACCAATGCAATAGGGATATTTGGCAGGATTCCAATATTGAGAGGTTACATCGGCTTCGGTGGCTGCGCCCACATCACCCATACCACCTCCTCGTGCATCAGGGGCAATATCCATAAAGGCAACACCCGTATTCACGGGGTTGAACATGTTTTCTTTATCTTGTGCTTGCAGCGGCATGGTTAAAGCCATCATCAAGGCAACTGCCGCAAAAAAGATTCTTTTCATATTCTTAAACTATATCGATACAAAAATAATAACTTAAAACACGCTTATTTATTGCGCGAGATAATTAATTTTTGAGCCTTTGTGGCTTCCTCGCTGCCCCCACACGATATAGTAGCGCGATACAGATACACGCCGGTGTGCAACGGCATTCCTCCTCCGGTGGTCAAGTTCCAAGGTACGGCATAAATACCGGTGTTGCTCACTCCATTCTCGGTATGCGTCCACAACAAGCGTCCGGTGAAGTCGAACACCTCGATAGTAAACGTACAGGTACTTCCGGGACGATCGTAGTAGAAATAGAATGTGGTGTGCTCCTTGGCCGGATTGTTCGATACCGAAATAGATCCTAACCGCGGTTTAAGTGCCTTGTCTACGTGAAAGGCCATCTCCATTGTTGAAGAGTTGTTCAAAACATCCCATGCACGGAATTTAAGCACATGTACACCGGCATTCAACTCGGGGATACTGAAGGCCACAGAACCTCTGCGGAAATCGCCAAAATCATTGGTATAATATTCGTTTAGGTTGTAGGTTGTATTTGGATTTCCATCAATCGAAAGTTCCAAGTTATGTCCAATGCCATTGTTGGTGGTGTTGATACCGCTCTCGTCTTCCAACGAAGCCACAAAATAAGGAGTCGCATTTACCGTTCCTCCGGTCATGAAGTCGGGGTTATTCAGATAGCCTGTAATCGAAGGGCCTTGCTTGTCTGCAGCCAGCTCATTGCTGCTGCCCCCCACAAGGAATTGCTCGTTGTATCCGTTGGCTTCCTGTTTCTTATCGTTGGATATTGCATAGAACACCACCCGACCTCCTTCATCGCTGTAATTAATGTCGATGGGTACGGAGAAAGTAAATGAGAATTCACCGTTCACAACCGAGTCGTTGCCGTGGAACAAAATCTTGTCGCGACTTTGGAACGTAAAAGGTGTGGTTGATTTTCCTTCATTGTTCAAGCACACCACAGTGCCCTCGCTGTCGAACACACGTGCCGATAACACACCGGTAAAGTCCTTTATCTGCTCACCTTCACTATTCAATATCCTTCCGCTGAAACGGGCCAAGCTACCGGCTTTCAATGTATATGTATCGGTCATCTGGTCTAGGGGCTCTCCGTTGATGCAATCTAGAACAACCTGATTCTTAGGTGCTCCGATAACCAATGCCGGGTCGCCCAACAAAGCATAATGCAACTTATTGGTTGCGCTTTGTGCCATCTTCGATAAACGTACTGCATCCCCTAACCTATTTCGTTCGCCATCTTCGTCGCAACCAAACAAGAACTTCGTAAAGTTGCGATTCATATCGTAGTTATAATTGGCATATACCGTGCGGGCTGTTCCATAGAAGGCCACCGCAGCACCCTTAGGATTGAGTACAGCAGTTTCGCCAATGTTCTCAATTTGCGCATCGAACGGCATTACGTCGCAAGCGGCTGTTACCCACAAAGGTAAACGCTTGGACGAAAATGTTCTGAAGTCTTCAATACGCAACACGTTCTCGGGCGATAAGCAATAGGTTATGGCATGCCCGGTGTAGTTCATCATCAAAGCACCCTCTTCCATTTGCTCCAAGATCTGTTTGCGAATAAGGGGATATGTATTTCCCGTTATACCACTCTCACGAGGGTAAGCGTCCCACATGAACTTGCGCACCTCCAATTCTGGATTATTTCGTTCTATATTCACGGCCACGTTGTTGGCCATTTCCATATGTTCGTTCTTGTCACCGTCGTCGCCCAACATACATACAATGTTCTTCCACAAGCCATCGTGTGCACCTTGCATATAGTCTATGGTCTTGTTCACCATTATACTTGCTTCTGATGCCGTGCGAACGGGGAAACGGCCTACACCCAAATCCACCTTGTCCCGAACTAGGTCCCCCCCCTCACCGTCGTCCAACAAACCGAAATAGTCTTCCATTACATAACAGTTGGTTTCACTAAAGGAATTCTCAGATTCGTAGCACAACAAAAACTCGTTAGGGGTACAATTTCTCCATTCAATACTCAGCATACGATTATCCCATGCCGCATCGCCGAACAGAAGCAAATAACGAGGTGCTGTTCCGCCATCTTGAGCACGATCGTAAAGCATCTTTAGATAGCGCCGATAAGCCGTAGCGTCGGGCGTACCGGAAGAAAATTCGTTGTAGATTTTATCGGCCGACACCACTTGTACACGCAACCCATCCTTGTCAGCATGAGCCTGTGCCAATCGTTGTGCCTGTGCCGTAAGCTGTCCGGCGGAGGGTACAATGATTACCATGTCTATCTCCGACTTAGTGCCGTGTAAATTCTGATTGGCCACCTGTCCTACCACTGTGGGCGAAGGGAAAGTGCCATTCACATTTACAGCCACATAAGTTCGCCCTGGGTTATCTACAGTAACAGAAAATACTTTCCCATTTTGAGTTCCTGCAATCTCTGTTACGGGTTCTCCTCGTTTGCCCAAACGCCATACGCGAACATCTTGTCCCGTTCCAGTGGTGATATTGAAGCGAGCAGCCTTCGACATGGGGGCAGAGAAAACCAAGTGTGAGGTAGACATCTGCAATTTTCGAGTATAAGCCAATTCGATGTAGTCTAATCGCGCATTATGACCTTCAGTGGTTTTCAACTTCACGGTTGTACTTCCGTTCGTAGGCTTCAAGGAAGTCAGTGTATAACCTTTTGTACGTGAGGTGGCCTTTTCGTAGTCGCTCAATGCAGGCAACGCAAAAGCACCAAGTACTGTTCCGTTTATGGTAGGGGTCACAAGGGTGGTTTCCCATTCCGAAGCCGAGAAAGAAACCACAAGATTGGCCGACGCCGTAGTCACAGCATCGGGTGTCGAAAGTGTATAACTTTGAGTATTACCCTGAGCATAATTATAGGACTCGAACAGCTGACGACCGCCATGATACCATGCATATTCGTCTTTTTCATGCAGAGCATAATCGGTAAAGTTCTCCACCTCCTCATAATCGGTTGTGCTAGAGGATGATTCCTTAGGAAATACTGTCGGCGTTGTGCCCTCGGTCAAGAAATAATAAGCATAACGAGAAAAATTGTTCACTTTGTGCTTGGGTGCAGACACACTTGTGTTACTGCGGTCCCATGACACCACGCCGTTTCCGTAAAACAACCACCCATTTGTACTCTTAAAAAGTGGTACTTCTTCCAAATCGTCGTAGTCTTCATCGGCATTGATAAGCTCGCTTTGCAGATGTCCGCCGTAGCCGTACAAACGTACATTATCAGGATTGCTAAAGCCCATTGAGCGCAAATCGGTAGCAGTTAGTTGATACACTCCGTCAGAACTGATGGCTATCTTGACCCACCTTCCTGTAGAAAGCACCGATTGAGAAGCATAGCGCTGCATTGCTCCGGCGCGAGTTTGTAATCTACGAGCCGATGATTTTGTTGGAGTTTTGTGTATAGCAATCTTACAACTCACCAACTTGTAGTATTTACCCTTTTGCTGCACTACGGGCACGAACTCAATGTCGATGTAACCCTTACCACGAGATACACCCACCGAAGTGTTCACCTCGGGATGTGCAGGAAGAGAGGGAGCCAGTTCCTTCGCTTTCTTCGCCTCAACTGCGTTCAACTCCTCATATTGAGGATATTCCAAACGCACCTCATACGAATAGGTCGAGTAATCGCCCTCTAAAGGAACGAGTTCAGTGTAGACAGGGAGCAAAGAATCTATCTTCATTACCCCCCAATCTAATTGGGTAAACGTATGCGTTTGAGCATACAACGATGTGCTCAAACACGTAAACAATATGATAAGTAGTTTGCCTATAAACTTCATCTTTCTATCGTACATTAAACTCCAGGAGCTTTCTACCTGCAAGGTATCCTGTCAGATGGTCGCCAATCTTCACCGGCCCCACGCCCACCGGCGTACCGGTGTAAATCAGGTCGCCAATCTTCAACGTGAAGAACTGACTGATATACGAAACAATTTTATCCACCGAATGAATCATGTCGGCAGTGTTGCCTTGTTGCACCACTTGTCCGTTGATATCCAGGCAGAAATCCAAGTTCTGCACATCTTCAAATTCTTCTTTGGCCACAAAGTCGCCAATCACCGCCGAGCCGTCAAAACCCTTGCACACCTCCCACGGATGACCCGCAGCACGCAGTTTTCGTTGCAAGTCGCGGGCGGTGAAATCAATGCCCACCGTTACGGCATCGTAGTATCTATGCGCAAATCGCGGCGAGATGTTCTTGCCCAGTCGGCACACCCTCACCACCAACTCCGTTTCGTATTCACACTGTTCTGTAAAGTCCGGAATGAAGAAGGGTTTACCGTCTTTCAGCAGGGCCGAATCGGCTTTCGTGAAAATCACAGGCTCCTCCTGTTGTGTATAAAACGCACCATCCAGCTCTTTATTGTGCTCCACATAGTTCATTCCAACCGCAAAAATCTTCATTGTATTTGGTTTTAGGTCTATTTTTCAATCCATTTCATCGAGCAAATCCCCACATCCGAGTGTAGAGTTCCGTACGCTCTACACCACCCTGCAGGCTCTGCCTCATGCAAATATAAACATAATCCCACAAACATAACGGGGCATTCAGTTCTTTTAAGCAAAAAAAGCGAATCCGCGGGATGCGGGTTCGCTTTCTTATATAAGAAAAACAAAAGTCAAAGGCTTTCTATATTCTAATAGATAATTAAAGAAATATCAGTTCCTCATGTACAGACAATATTTACCATTCCTCCGTTTCATTACCCACAAGACCATTTTTGACAGCCTCTTCAATTTTATCCATAACTACGTTAGAGTATGCATGAGCCATTACAAGGGCTTTTGAAGAAGTCTTCTTGTGGTTATCTTGAAGAGTAAAAGGGAAACATTCATCAAGAACCCAATTCTCATCTATTCGAACAGGCCTTGCATTCGAACTTCCTGAATACATATAGCCTGCTCCCGCCATCTTAACTACTGTATAAAAAGGTATAGTATATGTAACACGAATTTTATTATCTTTTATATCCGTCTTAATAATAGGTTCTAGATGCACTGTATATTTATTAACACCACCTGTATGCTTTGCTATTTTCTCCACGAAACCTTTACCTATAATAACGCCTGCATCCTTATCATTCAACTGTATAACAGCTTTCCCACTATTAAAAGTCGCACTGTACCAGTAGTTAAGCATTATGTATAGTTGTCCCTTAGTCTTCCCCGGTGCCTCTATTATCTGCACATATGTTAGTGCGTTATTTTTATCAAGAGACAAGGAATCTGCTAAATTTCCGGCAGCTTCTTCCCATCTACCACCATACCTTTCTTTTGCGTAACGCTCTAATTCCTCCGCTCTTAAAATTTGCGCATTAGAACAAACAACAAATGCAAAACAAGCCAAAATGCTCAAAAAGATTTTTTTCATAACGATTATATTTATAGTTAAACATTAAGTAGTTATCATAATCTACACGCTTAACTATAAAAAGAAAAGCGCAGACTTTCGCCAACGCTCTCAGGCTCACCACAAGCCGAATATACAATGGTTTAGTCTGCACCTGTAGGCACAAACCCAATTGTATATTCTTTTGCTCGTTTCTATTCGAGGTGGTGATTCGAGAGCGATTGAGCAAATCATTCCAAATGTCTTGCGGTCGGATTACCGACTGCACTGCAAATATAAATATTTTTTCGATGCACTTCGTAAAAAGAGAAATAATTTTGTTTTTAGCTTTATCAAAGCCTCACACCAATCATCCCACGGGGGTGCTGAAACCACACGCTCGCCTAACACCCCCTCACACCACGGTGTAAGGGGCCACTACACGCTCGTCTAATACACACTTACACCTACGTCTGTTTTGAGCACAGACGCACGGCAAAAATCAAATAAAAACAGAACAAATAACGGGAAACCCGAAGATACAAAAAGAGCGAATCCGCGGGAATGCGAATTCGCTCTTTAATCGATTTTATATCAACACACTGAATTACTCAGCACGCAATGTAAAACGCTTGAATGCTGTAACGGTGCAGTCCTTGTCAGCTTCCTTCAAGTAGTCTGCAACGCTAACCTTATCATTTTGGATGAACGCCTGCTTCAACAAGCATTCTTCCTTGAACATCTTATTGATACGACCCATAGCGATTTTCTCAATCATGTTCTCAGGCTTACCCTCTTGACGAGCCTTATCAGCTGCGATTTCCTTCTCTTGAGCCAAGATGTCTGCAGGGTAATCGTTCTCATCGATTGAACGAGGATTCATTGCAGCCACCTGCATTGCTACAGCGTGACCATATTGTGAATCAACAGCCTTGCTCAAAGCAACCATGGTGCAAAGAAGGTTCTTGTTTTGGTGGTTGTACACAGCGATAGATTCACCTTCTACAACTGAATAACCATCTAACTCCATCTTCTCACCGGTGATACCGCTGCGGTCTACTACTGCATCAGCAACAGTTGCATTTCCCATCGGAAGAGCTTTAACTTCTTCCAAAGTCTTGCACTTGTTGGCAACAGCAAGATCCAAGATATCACTTGCTAGCTTAACGAAATCTTCGTTCTTTGCAACGAAGTCGGTTTCGCACTTCAAAGCGATAATAGCACCGAAACCATCAGCAGCCTTAACGAGTACGCAACCTTCAGCAGCCTCACGGTCTGAACGCTTAGCAGCTACAGCTTGACCCTTTTTACGGATGATCTCCATTGCCTTGTCAATATCGTTTTCAGCTTCTTCCAAAGCCTTCTTGCAATCCATCATACCAGCACCCGACAACTTACGGAGCTTGGTGATATCAGCCATTGTAATAGCCATATTCTTATTTTCTTCTTTAGTTATAAATAATAATTATGCTTCTTCTGCAGGAGCCTCTACTGACTCTTCAGCCTTCTCAACACGAGCCTTTGCAGTGCGCTTGCGAGCCTTAGGAGCTTCGCCTTCGCCAGCAGCCTCAGCATCTACCTTCTCAGCCTTACGCTCTTCCAATCCTTCAGCGATTGCAGCGCAGCAAGCTTCCAAAATAACTTCAACGCTCTTGTTTGCATCGTCGTTTGCTGGGATTACGAAATCGATGTTGTCAGGGTTAGAGTTAGTATCCACAATAGCAAATACAGGAATACCCAAACGGTTTGCCTCACGAACAGCAATGTGCTCTTTCATTACGTCCACAACGAACAATGCAGACGGAAGACGAGTCAAATCAGCGATAGAACCAAGGTTCTTCTCCAACTTCGCACGTTGACGAGAGATTTGAAGAATTTCACGCTTTGACAAGTTTGAGTAAGTACCATCAGCAGTAAGTTTGTCGATGTTAGCCATCTTCTTCACAGCCTTACGGATTGTGGGGAAGTTTGTCAACATACCACCGGCCCAACGCTCGATAACATACGGCATATTTACAGAAGTTGCCTTTTCAGCAACAACTTGCTTAGCTTGTTTCTTAGTAGCAACGAACAAAATCTTCTTGCCAGACTTAGCAATTTGCTTCAAAGCTTCAGCAGCTTCATCTACCTTTGCTACGGTCTTGTGCAAATCAATGATATGAATACCATTGCGCTCCATGAAGATGTAAGGAGCCATAGCTGGATTCCACTTTCTTTTCAAGTGGCCGAAGTGACAGCCAGCTTCTAATAATGTATCAAAATTAGTTCTTGACATTGTATTTCTTTTTTAATCGTTTACTTTCTTTTTTGTTTTCTTCAACCAACCTTCCGGTAGTCCGTTCGGAATCCAAAAGGTTTAGATACTAAACGTATTACACAGTCGAGTAACGGCCGAATATTAACGCTTACTGAACTGGAATCTACGACGAGCTTTTGGACGACCCGGCTTCTTGCGCTCTACCTCACGTGAGTCGCGTGTCATGAAGCCTTCTGCACGAAGCGCCTTCTTGTCGTCAGCGTTGATCTTCACCAAAGCGCGGGCAATTGCCAAACGCAAAGCTTGTGATTGACCAGTGAAACCACCGCCGTATACATTTACATTGATGTCATATTTCTCAGCTACACCCAAAGTTGCCAATGGTTGCTTTACCACGTATTGCAGAATTGACGAAGGGAAATATTCTACTAGGTCTCTCTTGTTGATTGTAATCTTGCCAGTACCTTCGCTTACATAAACGCGAGCAACAGCGCTCTTACGTCTGCCTAATGCATTAACTACTTCCATCATCTATTATTTATACTGGTTAATATCAATTAATTTGGGGTTCTGCGCCTGGTGCTTGTGCTCGCTACCTGCATATACATACAAGTTGCTCAACACCTTGTCTGCTAGACGATTTTTAGGCAACATACCTTTTACCACTTTTCTCATCAAACGATCCGCACCGTTAGGTTTAGCCAACAAACGTGCCGGAGTCATTTCACGTTGACCACCAGGATAACCAGTATAGCTTAGGTATACACGGTCTGTCCACTTATTACCGGTCAATTTAACCTTATCAGCATTGATAATGATTACGTTATCACCGCAATCTACATGAGGAGTAAAGTTAGGCTTATACTTACCTCTCAACAATTTAGCCACCTTAGAACCAAGACGACCCAATACCTGGTCTGTTGCATCTACAACAACCCATTCTTTCTTTACGGTCTCCTTGTTGGCAGAAATGGTCTTGTAACTTAAAGTATCCATTTTACGTTTTTAAATTTATTACTACTAAAAAACTTTTTAATTCCCTCTGCGATTCACTAACCATTTGCCCGGCCAAAGACAAACTATTAACACGCAGAAACATAGACTTTTATCGTCTAGTTGATAATAATCGGCTTGCAAAGATACAACTTTTTGCCGAATTGGCAATACATGCACACCATTTTTTTGTCACACGCACTTCTGCGCCTCCTTTTCATGGTAACATCTTATATATATAAGTATAGGTACGCGCGCACGCGATAAGAGCATAATAGTACCTATTACATACATACAGAAACTCAAAAAAAGAGAGCATCGCATGAGTTATTCTCATACAATGCTCTGTATTTAGGAGTAGAAAACTTTTTAGAATTCTGCGTTTCTGGGTGTACGCGGAAAAGGAATCACATCACGAATGTTCTGCATACCGGTCACAAACAGAAGTAGGCGTTCAAAGCCAAGGCCAAATCCACTATGTGGACAAGTTCCGAACTTACGGGTATCCAAATACCACCACATGTCCTTCATCGGAATACCAAGTTCTTCAATGCGACCCAACAACTTCTCATAGTTTTCTTCACGCTCTGAACCACCAATAATCTCACCAATTTGCGGAAACAAGACGTCCATTGCACGCACGGTCTTTCCGTCTTCGTTCAACTTCATATAGAACGCCTTAATTTCCTTCGGGTAGTCGGTCAGGATAACCGGACACTTAAAGTGTTCTTCAACAAGGTAACGCTCGTGCTCGCTGGCCAAGTCGCAGCCCCAATATACAGGGAACTCAAACTTACGACCACCCTTAATTGCTTCTTCCAATATCTCGATACCTTGTGTATATGGCAATCGAATGAAATCCTTGTTTACAACAAAGTTCAAACGATCCAACAAAGTGTTGTCAATCATCTTATTCAGGAAGGCCAAATCATCTTGACAGTACTCCAATGCCCAACGCACACAATATTTAATGAAATCTTCTGCCAAATCCATATTGTCCTTGATATCATTAAATGCAACTTCCGGTTCAATCATCCAAAACTCGGCCAAGTGACGAGGAGTATTTGAATTTTCGGCACGGAAGGTAGGACCAAATGTATAGATAGCACCCATCGCCGTAGCAGCCAACTCGCCCTCGAGCTGACCAGACACTGTCAACGAAGCCATTTTGCCGAAGAAGTCGTCTGAATAATCAATCTTTCCCTCCTCATCCTTCTTCAAATCATAAAGATTCTTTGTGGTTACCTGAAACATTTGACCGGCCCCCTCGCAATCACTTGCTGTGATAATGGGCGTGTGGAAATAGAAGAAACCGTGTTCGTGGAAATAATTATGGATGGCCATTGCCATGTTGTGACGAATACGAAAAACGGCACCAAACGTATTGGTACGCAAACGCATATGAGCATGCTGACGCATATACTCCATGGTTTGCCCCTTCTTTTGCATCGGATAATCCGAACCACATGTACCAAGCACCACGATTTCACTTGCTTGAACTTCCACATTCTGGCCGGAACCAACGCTCTGCACCAAAGTTCCGGTTACGCTCAAGCAAGCACCTGTTGTCACTTGCTTCATCATATCCTCATCAAACTTATCGGCATCAGCCACAATTTGAATATTATTTATCGTAGAACCATCGTTGAGCGCAATAAAGTAAACAGATTTACTTCCGCGACGAGTTCTCACCCATCCTTTTACATTGACTTCAGCTCCATACGCTTCGCTTTTGAGCAAGTCTATAATCTTTGTTCTGCTAATATTTTCCATATTGATATTCTTCTGCTTTATCCTTAGTCGTATTATTCAAAAGCACCCATACGCAACATATCCACCTCTTTTTCTGTAAGGAATCTCCAGTCGCCTCTACGTACATTCTTCTTGGTTAGACCAGCAAAATATACTCTATCGAGTTTCAACACGCGATAGCCCAATGATTCGAAAATGCGACGCACGATGCGGTTACGACCAGAGTGAATCTCAATGCCTACCTGTTTTTTATCGGTATCGCTTGCATATTCAATAGCATCTGCATGAATTTCGCCATCCTCTAAAGTGATACCCTCTGCTATTTGACGCATATCGGCTGCGGTCACATTCTTATCTGTATATACGTGGTAAATTTTCTTTTTCAAGAACTGTGGATGTGTCAATCTTGAAGCCATATCGCCATCGTTGGTGAGCAATAATACACCTGTTGTATTGCGGTCAAGACGTCCCACAGGGTAGATTCGTTCTCGACAAGCATTGCGCACCAAATCCATCACAGTCTTACGATTTTGCGGGTCGTCGCTCGTGGTTACATAATCTTTTGGTTTATTAAGCAACACGTACACCTTCTTCTCTATATTGATTGGCTGATCGTGGAACTTTACCTCATCCGAACGCTTCACCTTAGTTCCCAACTCAGTCACTACTTGTCCGTTTACGGTTACCACACCTGCCTCGATATATTCGTCAGCCTCGCGACGTGAACAGACACCGGCATTGGCCAAGAACTTATTCAAACGAATAGGTGCATCGGGGTCCAAATTTTGTTCTCTGTACTCGATGCGTTTTTTCATGCTATATTTTGCATTGGGATCGTAATCGGAAGTACGTTTCTTGAACTGAGGTCGATTGCCAAAACGCTCGCCTTGTTGAGATCGACCACCTTGCCCTTCTTGACGATAGCCTCCACGATTAAAACCACCCTCGCTGTTGCGATTGAAATTCTGACGATAACCACCTTCTTGACGAGGAGCATATCCTCCTTCACGACGACGACCGTTTTCTTGATGATATCCGCCGTTGCGTTCGTAACCTACGCCACGAGATTCATAACGATTGTACGACGAACGTCCTTCTCCGCCCTCTGAATTGTAACGTGGACGATAAGAACGTGTGGCAGAATCTCCCTCTGCATTAAACGGACGTGGACGTTGAAAACGTGATGCACGCTCGTTGTTGTTGTATTCTGTTCGTTGCGCATAACCGCCACGGCCATACGAACGATTATTGTCGCGATTGTATGGCTTATAACCCTCACGGCCATCATTTGCACCTCGGTTTGAGGTGAAATTTTCACGCCATTTTTCGTCTTCTGTAATCATGTATTTATAGTTTTAAGAAATAAATAAATGGAATTGCCGCACCTCTCGGTTCAGCAATTCCCTACTATTGTGTTAATTAGATTCCTGTATAAGTATGCGGTGTGATGGCGCGCAATTCTTCTTTTACTTCCTTACTCACCTCCAAACCTTCGATGAAATCTTTAATCGAAGCCTCGTTAATCACATTGTTTGTACGAGTCAAGGCCTTCAACGCTTCGTAAGGATTTGGATATGCCTCACGACGAAGAATAGTTTGTACAGCCTCGGCCACCACCGCCCAACAATTGTCCAAATCTGCAGCAATCGCCTCCTTGTTCAAGAGTAATTTACGCAAGCCCTTCAAGGTGCTTTGAATAGATATTAGCATGTGACCTACAGGCACTCCGATGTTACGCAAAACAGTAGAGTCCGTCAAGTCGCGCTGCAAACGTGACACCGGAAGCTTTTGACTAAGGTGTTCCAATATGGCATTGGCCACGCCGAGATTACCTTCTGAATTTTCAAAATCGATAGGATTAACCTTGTGAGGCATAGCACTTGAACCCACTTCGCCGGCCTTAATCTTCTGCTTGAAATATTCCATTGAAACATACTGCCAAAAATCGCGGTCAAGATCGATGATAATCGTATTGATACGTTTCATGGCGTCAAACATCGCCCCCAAATTATCATAGTTCGAGATTTGAGTGGTATACTCTTCACGCTCCAATCCCAACTTCTCTGCAACGAAAGCATTTCCAAAGGCTCGCCAGTCGTAACCGGGATATGCCACATGATGGGCATTATAGTTACCGGTGGCACCACCGAATTTTGCAGTGATAGGGCACGCTTTTAGCATTTGCAATTGACGTTCTAAACGATAGACAAACACCATTACCTCCTTGCCCAAACGTGTAGGCGAGGCGGGTTGACCATGTGTTTTTGCCAACATAGACACTTCTTTCCACTCCTCAGCATATTCGCGAAGCTGTGCAATCAACTCTTCAATTTGAGGATAGTAACATTCCTCTAAAGCCTCTTTCAATGAAAGGGGAACAGAAGTATTGTTTATATCTTGTGATGTCAAGCCGAAATGAATGAATTCCTTATACGCATCAAGGCCACCAATTTTGTCAAATTGTTCCTTGATAAAGTACTCTACTGCCTTAAC
>JAFOXE010000031.1 GCA_017425765.1 Paraprevotella sp.
ATTTCCGTTTTCGAGCATCACGCTACGCATGGGATTTAGGTGCTCCTTTTCGGAGTAGAAGATGCTGCGCACTTCTGTACGTCGAGTGGTGAATGGTACAAACCAATGTGATAGTTCTCTAAAAAACGGGTAGGTTTTAAGTGCAGAGAATGTAGCCCAATTGACATCAATTCCTTTTTGAATCATCTTCATGATTTTCTGCATGTTTTGAGCCAATCTTTTGTCTTCTTTGCTGAGTTTGTCAGAGTTCCCGAATGTTCCGTTCAGCGCATTGGCAAGGTCGGTGTCTATTTCTTCAAAGCCCAACTTAGTTCGTTGATACCTTTTGCTTTTCATTAAGTCCGGAAGAATTTCATCTTGCATTTTCTTCTCGGCACGAGCTGTTTCAAGGCTTAGGAATAATTGCTTTTGTAAAAGTGAAAGTTCCCCTACGATGGTGGGGTTTTGTTTCCATAAGGATAGGCCAAGGATGAGATCGTCGTGGTGTTGGATTTTTGCGTAGTACTTAATGTATATCAACACCGTTGCGGTGAGTGCTCGTGTACGGGTTTCTTGATGTTCGTTCTCGCAAAAATGGAGCAGAATGCGGAATTTATTGGCATCAAATGCCTCCCACAACGAGAGCATGACGGCGCTGATGAGAAGCGGACGATTTTCTTCTTCTTGCTCTTCGATTAGGGCCTTGAGGTTGTTTGCCTCGTCGTTTTTTATAATGTCAGATGTCCAAATATTGTTGAATAGTTGATCGTAGGTTGTGAATATTTCGTATTCTAAACTACTGATATCCTGTGCTTGCCCGTTGTACGAACGTCGGTTTTTGGTTTCGTACAAACGCATACATAAATCGTCCACCTTGCTCCTCAGAATGCTTATTTCGTCAGCTTCTTCGTTGTGCAGACGTCGTAGCGTTTGTGCAAACAAATCTCGGCCGGTCTTCAAACGGAAGTTGCGCTTGGAACGGTCGAGAAGTGTAAAAATACGCTGCATGATGTTCTTCAATATTTCGCCACGTTTAGGGTCGTTTCCCCCTGTGGTCATGAACTGAAGCATCATGTTATAGTCGTTTTGGATGCTCTCAAACTCACATATCAACATATAATTGTCGGCATCGTACAGCATGCCTTTTAGTCCTGTCAATGCATCTTTGACGCGGTTGTCGAGCAATGCTTGTTCTGTTTCCTTATATAATATGTTGAAGGTTTGAGTGTCCATATATTAAGGAATAAATATTTTGCTGATGAGGGCGTCGTCACGGAAAGATGTAGGCAGTACGTTGCGTTGACGAAGCCATTTTGTAGCAGCCTCTACATTGGATTGTTGTTGCGCCTTGGCCTGATTGTAGGCAGGCAGACGCAATGAATCGATTACCTGTCCGCTTAGTTCATATTCTTTAGTGAGTATAGAACGTAGGGAATCTTGGTGTTCGTTGGCGTTTATGCTAGCCACGGCCTGATTGTATCCAAGTATAAGTAGTTTTACTTGCTCTTTTTGTGTGGCATTATTGAGGACTTTATCTTGTGCTATGAAGGCCATTAACTTGGGACACCCCGGTTGTGCTGTTGAAAACAAGCAGGTGTCGCCGGATAGCGCCACTCGTGTGGCTTGTGGCTCGGGTAGGAATGCAGCATCCATGGTGCTGTTTAACATCATGTCTGCTCTAAGTTTTATGTCGTTTATTTGTGGACGGAAGATATCGGCCTTCTGCATTTTTGCACTGTCCATCACGGCATCGCTATAAAAGTCGGTGACGGAATGGCGGGCTACAGCAACCTTACGTTCCTTCAAAGAGTTGAAGTTCTTGATTTTTTTATTTCCTTTTGCCATTAGTTTGTGCTCACCATCGACTTGCATGATGATGTGCAATGGAGTTTTGTCTTTGCTTCGCATCATCACAGCGCGAGCAATGTCTGAATAGCATACATCTACTCGTTTGTTGATAAAGGCCGTATCGCAATCAATTTGTGCCATGTAGGTTACAAAGCGCACATCAAGTCCGAGCTGTTGGTAGTAGCCCATCTTCTCGGCATAATAAAACGGCAGGCAATCGGCTGTGGGCATTAGAGCTACTTTCAAGCTGGTGCTGTCGGCCCACAATTGGGCTAGGGGTGAAGTTGCGATGCGTTCTTTATCGCTCTGGCATGCCATGAGCAAAAAGATAGTGAGTAAAGCAGATGTGATTTTTTTCATACGATGTTTAGATAGAGAAGGGCAACCCGTGTGAACAGGTTGCCCTTTTCATGTTTATTGTTTTCCTTTTAGGGGGATTATTCACCCTTGATAGCAGCAATACCCGGAAGAATCTTACCCTCGATAGCCTCTAGAAGAGCACCACCACCGGTAGAAATGTAAGAAACTTGATCGGCCATACCGAATTTGTTGATACATGCCACCGAGTCACCACCACCGATCAATGAGAATGCACCATTCTTGGTTGCTTCAGCAATTGCGTCTGCGATCGCCTTAGAACCACCGGTGAAATTATCGAATTCGAACACACCGGCCGGACCATTCCATAGAATAGTCTTAGCATCCTTGATAGCTGCGCTGAACAACTCGCGAGTCTTTGGACCTGCATCCAAACCTTCCCAACCTTCAGGAATGTTGTTTGAAGGCACGATTTGAGTGTTTGCATCATTAGAGAAATCGTCTGCAGCTACGCAGTCAACACCCAATACAAGGTTTACACCCTTTGCCTTTGCTTTTTCGATGATAGCAAGAGCTAGGTCTAGTTTGTCATCCTCGCAGATAGACTTACCTACTGTGCCACCTTGTGCTTTTGCAAAGGTATAAGTCATACCACCGCAAAGGATAAGATTGTCAACTTTGTCCATCAAGTTTTCGATGATACCAATCTTAGTTGATACTTTAGAACCACCCATGATGGCGGTGAAAGGACGTTTGATATTGCTCAATACATTGTCAACAGCTAGAACTTCCTTTTCCATCAAGTAGCCTAACATCTTGTCGTCAGCACCGAATGAATCGGCGATAACAGCAGTTGAAGCGTGCTTGCGGTGAGCAGTACCGAACGCATCGTTCACGTAGCAGTCTGCATAAGAAGCAAGTGTCTTAGCAAATTCCTTCTGCGAAGCCTTCATGGCCTTCTTTGCTTCTTCGAAAGCAGGGTCGGTCTTTTCAATACCAACAGGCTTACCTTCTTCTTCAGCATAGAAACGGAGGTTTTCCAACAAAAGAACTTCGCCCGGTTGTAAAGCAGCGGCAGCCTCAGCAGCCTTAGCACAGTCAGGTGCAAATTGAACAGGAGTACCCAACTTTTCAGAAACAGCGTCAACGATTTGACTCAAAGAGTACTTAGCATTAACCTTTCCTTTTGGCTTGCCCATGTGCGACATGATGATCAAAGAACCACCATCTGCCAAAATCTTCTTCAAAGTAGGTAGGGCACCACGAATTCTGGTGTCGTCTGTGATCTTACCGTTTTCGTCCAATGGAACATTGAAGTCCACGCGAACAATTGCCTTCTTACCGGCAAATTTGTAACTGTCGATAGTCATAATTTTGTTTTTATTTTAGGGTTTGAAAAATATTTCTTGTTCATGAGTTTTGAAACACCTTTGCAAAGTTAGGTTTTTTGTGCGTAATGTGCAAGTGCTGTTGCGCTAATTTTACACCTTATTATAATAGTAAGTAAATACAGATGATTTATACGTCTTTTGCGGTTGTTGTTGCGGTGTCGGTGACAATACTCTGTCGGTGCTTACGAACGTAGTGTTCACAAATTGTTTTCAAAGTGCATGCTGTGTCGCATTTTGGGTTTCGTGCGGTGCAGGTATAACGTCCGTGCAATATGAGCCAATGATGCGCCTTTGGAATCAGTTTGCCGGGAATGTAACGCATCAGCTCTTTCTCCACACTGAAGGGAGTGGTGCATTTTTCTGATACCAAACCGATGCGGTGGCTGACGCGAAACACGTGTGTGTCAACGGCCATAGCAGCCTTCTCAAACACTACGGCTTGGATTACGTTTGCCGTCTTACGGCCTACTCCCGGAAGTTTTACGAGGTCGTCCAGATTGTTGGGAATTACGCCCCCAAAGTCTTTAATCAGCATTTGTGCCATGCCAACAAGATGTTTTGCCTTGTTGTTGGGATAACTTATACTTCGTATGTACTCAAACACTGCTTCGGGCGAGGCTTCAGCTAGCACTTCGGCTGTGGGGTAGGCCTCGAAAAGTGCAGGTGTAATCATATTTACCCTTTTGTCGGTGCATTGTGCCGACAAGATAACGGCCACCAATAATTCATAAGGGTTGTTATAATGCAATTCGGTTTCGGGCACAGGAATGGCCTTGTCAAGGAGTTGGAGTGCTTGTTCGTATCGGTCCTTCTTTTTCATCTTTCGTGTGATTAACACACAAATGTAGATAAAAAAACGTACATTTGTGCGTGTGTATTGCTAATAATGATGAAATGATGAAGATTATTCGAATTTCTATTTTCTTGTGGTGTGTTCTTTGCGCCGTATCCGGAAAGTCGCAAGATTTTGATGCTTATTTCGAAGATAATACGTTGCGTGTGGATTATATCTTTGCAGGGACGGCTGAGAAGCAGCAGCTTTATGTGGACGAATTGTCTGCCTCTAAAGGGTGGTATGGTCGCAGGCACCGACTTGCCGAACTTCCTTTGGTGGGCAACGGACAATTGACAATGTGCGATGTGCAAACCGGTGACACCATCTATCGCCATTCGTTTTCTACACTCTTTCAAGAATGGTTGGCTACGGACGAAGCTCGAAAATTGCCGAAGTCGTTTGAGAATTGCTTTCAAGTTCCAATGCCTAAATGCTCTGTAACAATCACTGTTACCCTTTGCGACAACCGTCAGCAACCAATGGTGCAGCTGACACACGAGGTGAATCCGAAGGATGTACTCATTCATTGGCGGAAGAGTAGGGCACCGTATCGCTACATTCATCAAGGTGGAGACCCTAAGAAATGTATCGACATAGCCATTCTGGCAGAAGGGTATACAGAACAAGACATGGAGCAATTTTACAATGATTGCCAAACGGCAGCAGAAGTCTTGTTTGAACATAAACCTTTTGGCGAGATGCGTGGCAGATTGAATATTGTGGCAGTGGCTGCACCATCGGCCGAGAGTGGGGTGAGTGTGCCTGGTAAAGGTGTGTGGAAACAAACGGCAGTAGGTTCAAATTTCGATACATTCTATTCTCCGCGTTATCTTACCACTTCGCGGTTGAAACAAATGAATAATCTGTTGTCCGGAATACCTTATGAACACGTTATAGTTTTGGCCAATACTGCCACTTACGGCGGTGGTGGAATCTTTAACTCTTATACACTTACGGCTGCTCATCATCCCTTGTTTCGTCCGGTAGTGGTACATGAGTTTGGGCATAGCTTTGGCGGTTTAGCCGATGAATACTACAACGATACTCAATTGGAATCATTGTATTCGTCCGATACCGAGCCGTGGGAACCCAATATAACCACCCTTGTTGATTTTGAATCGAAATGGAAGGATATGTTGCCCGATGGTGTTGATATTCCTACGCCACTTACGGCTCAGGGAGATGAGGTTTACACCCGAGTAGGGGTATACGAAGGCGCAGGTTATCAAGCAAAGGGGGCTTATCGTCCTGTGCCGGAATGCAGAATGAAGATAAACGAGGCACCGGCATTTTGTCCGGTGTGCCAACGTGCTTTGCGTCGACTAATAGAATTTTATACGGAATGAAGTTGTGTGAATGATGCAGCGAACAAGTAAATGCCATTATACGGCCGTTTGCCTAAAATATAATGAAGAATACGAAACAAAAAGGTGTAGACCAAATCAGAAAAAGGTCTACACCTTCCTTTGTTAGGGTGTACACGAAAATTTAAAAAGGTCTACACCTTTTTGTCTTTACTCCTTCTTATAGACATAATGAGGTGTTCTTTCTCCCTTAATCACATGCTTATGAAAGTGTAGGACAGCGCTCGTTGCTTTCGGTTATCTTCTTCGAAATAGTAGTAAAAAAGGAAGCCCTAATCATGCGAGATGATTAGGGCCGATTCTTTATGCGAAATACGTCTTTATTTCTTTTCTTTCAAAAGGTCGCGAATTTCGGTGAGCAAAACTTCTTCCTTGCTTGGTGCGGGAGGAGCTGGGGGAGCTGCAGGTTTTTCCTCTTTCTTGGCAGTCAGCTTACCGATGATGCGGATGACACAGAAAATAGAGAATGCAATGACTAGGAAATCAAATGTAGTTTGTATAAAGTTGCCATAGTTCAGTGTTGCAGCAGCTTTTTCTACACCATCCACCACTTCGGCCGGCTTTAGCTGCAACTTCAAATCAGTAAAGTTTACACCGCCCACGAGCAAACCGATGGTTGGCATAATGACATCACCTACTAAAGAAGACACGATTTTACCAAATGCACCACCGATGATCACACCGACAGCCATGTCTACTACATTACCTTTCATTGCGAAGGCCTTGAAATCTTGAAGAAATGTTGTTTTTCCCATTTTTTATAAATAATTTTAGTATTCAATATGCGAAAGTAAAAAGAATTTTGTAATTTTGTACCGCAAAAGGTGGAGAAATTATGAAAAAACTGTGTAAATGGTGTGTTTTACTACTTGTCATGGCACTCGTGGTTTCTTGCCGAACCGCAGAATATTGCAACTGCGGATAAATAAGAAATATTGAAATTCAGAGATAGATAATAACGTAATTCTAACTTTTAACTTTAAAGCAAAAGAAAGATGATTAAAGTAGGTATTAACGGTTTCGGTCGTATCGGCCGTTTCGTATTCCGTGCAGCTCAAACTCGTGACGACATCCAAATCGTAGGTATCAACGACTTGTGTCCAGTAGATTACTTGGCTTACATGTTGAAGTATGACACTATGCATGGTCAATTCGATGGCACCATCGAGGCTGATGTTGAAAACAGTCAATTGATTGTTAACGGTAAGGCTATCCGCGTAACTGCAGAACGCAATCCGGCTGACTTGAAGTGGAACGAGATCGAAGCTGAATACGTAGTTGAGTCTACAGGTTTGTTCTTGACTCAAGAGAAGGCTCAAGCTCACATCGAGGCTGGTGCTAAGTAC
>JAFOXE010000032.1 GCA_017425765.1 Paraprevotella sp.
ATATTTGAGAAAGGTGTTAGTATGCTCTCATTGTGGTTATGGCATCACAGGAGTGACAAGCAGAGGCACAGTTGGGTATTATACCTATTATAATTGTTGCCACAACCCAAAGCATATCAGAGCAAAGACATAAAAGGTAAACGATGGATTTGCTTAATATCTACACAACCTAGTATACCCAACGAGGAAATATTGGAACTACATACAGAGATTATAAAGAACATCAATAGGAAGAACAAAGCAGAGAATAAATTAACCATCAACAAACTCAAGGAGGAAATTGAGAAGATAAAGAACAAACTCAACTCTGTTGATGACAAGTTTATTGAGTGCGATATAGACAAAGAACAGTATCAATGGATAAGCGACAGATACAAAGAGAGAGAGAACCAAAGCTGGGAAGCGCATAAAAACTCTTAAACAGTCCAACGAAAAAAATATAGAAACTAAATTCGAACACTCTATTTCATTGATCACCAATATAGATAAATACCCAAAAGAAGCCCCCTGAGGTAAAACTCAAAATCATTAGTTCGATATTCCACGAAAAATTATGTTTGATGGAGAATATTATCAAACTAAAGAACAATAAAATCATTGAATTTATTTATTTGAATACCGATATTTTACAAGATGGAAAGAATAAAAATGGAAAAGGAGAATACTACAATCCCGTTTGGTACAAGACATGGGCATCCAAAAGGCGAATTAGGGGATTTTGAAAGGAGAAAAAAGTTTGTTTTTGGCCTGGCAATGGCAGAGAGAGAAAAAGGGGGCTTGATAAAATTCATACACATAATTAGTTAAGTTATAATCTTTTTGTACTTATAATAACCTATAATCGGAGCGGAAAGAAACTTTCACCAAAAATGGAAGCCTACCCGTCTTGCGGATATAAAGGTAATTAGTGTTCATTATATAACATCTACCTTCCCCATTTTAACATATATTAAATTGATATACATACAAAACACATCACGTTATTAACAAGATAAGAAAAATGAGGGGCATCATCCATGCCGAAATCGACACAAAAAAGAATAGCTCCCACACGCCCAATCGTGGCCATGTGGGAGCTATATAATGAAAAAACAAAACGAACACGAAGTATATGCACTTCGTGTTCGCCGTATATGTAATGCTTAGCGGATTACTTTTTGATGATTCTTTATGAAGACACCCTTTTCAGGTTGTGTGTTCAGTTTGCGACCGCTAAGGTCGTAGTATTCGTTCTCGACGTTCGTGTCGGCCTCTACGCGTTCAATACCGGTGGGCATAGCTACGCGAAGAGTAAGATCCACGATTGAACCTCTGTTTGCCAAGATACCGTTCTCGCCGGTACATGTGCCATCGGCAGCAATTTGTCCGCCCGCGTCGATACTGTTCCAGTCCATTTTGAATCGGATTCGGTAGTCGCCTTCTTCTGCCGGCGCCTTGAACGGAGGCAAAGTCATGGTGTTGCGTGCATTGCCAGAAAGAGCGTCGCCCGCTGAGTTCACACCTGCATCGTTGGTTCCAAAGACACCGTTGTAAAAGCTGAACGACATTACCTCAGTGCCTGTTTGGTCGGTTGAACCCTCACGAAAAGAAAACTGTTGATCGCCATCAAGATCAATGTACACATAACCATTCATCCAATTACCCGATTTGTTGATTTGGGCTGTCACATTTGCACCGGGAGTACAAGTAAGCAAACGGTCGGCATCTGCAGAAAAGTCAATATAGGGTTTCTTTACCCCCACTTCGACGGTCTGTGTCGCAGCACCCTCTTCTGCAAAAACGATGTTTGTGATGTAACGATCTGTATTGACAGGATTAGCATTTTTGTCGAAATTTGTTGCGTATGGCTCTAAAACTTTTGGCGTTACGGTAATCTTAATCGACTTCGATACACCCGATCCATCCTTAGCTGTAACGGTAATAGTTGTTTCACCCTCTTTCACCGGCACCACCAATCCGTCAGACACAGTGGCCACTTCAGGATTACTACTTGTCCAAGTCAAAACAGGATAAGTAGCCTCAGCGGGAGCCACATCAGCTCTCAACACTAAGGTTTTGTTCAATGGCAATTTATTCTCGCCATTTTCTGTAGTCAACGCAATGCTTCCCACCTCTTGTATTGTAGCTGTAGAGCTCAAACCGTCAAAGCTGTACACACTGCTGCCCGCTAGAGTTACAGTCAGTTTGGAATCTATACCGATAGGTTCACCCTCTGTCAATCCGCTCAATGCATCTTGCTCACTAAATGAAGAACGCAACACGATGCTTCCATTCACATTTGCCGGAATATTCAAGGCCTCGCGAAGAGTGAACGTATAACTCTTGGCGTCGTTTCCGCCATTACGCAAAGCCAATGTTGACTTTGTGCCATTCCATGAAGCCCATCCGTAGATATTCTCCTTGCTACCATCTTCCGGATCTCCACCTACCCAGTGTATGTCGGGCAATACGTCGGCATTACGTTTTTGCCATGCAATGCACTCGGCCAAGTCGGCCCATAGCTTACCGTTGTTGATGCTGTTCATCAAGTCGTAGTCATTATACAACTCAACCATACCTGAACCGCACAAGAATGCGCAACGCAATTCTCTGCGCACCACATCGTAAGTTCTTTCGTCACCGGCCGGAGGACCGAATTTGGTTAGAATAAATCCGTGTGTCATCAACGTATTGATTGGGCAGATTGGCGAATTGGTTACGTAGTTTTGATGCACCAAGTTATCGCGATAAGTAATCCATCTTTCACGTCTTAGCTTATTATAGCCTAATTCACCCCAGTCATTTTCCTGTCGCCACGTAGCATCAGTTATTTGATACCAGAACGGGCTGGCCCATGTACCTACCGAAGTATTAAAGAAAATATCTTCACGCAATTGTTCACGCACAAAGCGTTCTAGGCGAATGATACCCTCGGCATTCTCATTTCCCGTGTCGCCGTTATCCGGACCCACAGATGAAAACTGGCCAGAAATTCCGTCAAATTTGAAGAATACATAGTTGTCGCCTTGGTTTTTCACAAGATTATATGCTGCATCCTTAAACGCCTTATAGTAAGCCGGATTAGATAATTGCATCTGTCCCTTATCCTTCCAATAATTACGACGATGATTACCGCTGTTTCCATATCCGCCTACCGGGCCCAGCCATGCTCCTATACCTGCATTATCCATTTCGTTGGCCGCCTTAGACATGTCGCGCATTTCATTTGGGAACGAGCTGTGGAACTTCCATTCTCCATATTTATCCCATCCATCATCAATAATAAATACCTTAGGAGCTATTCCATAACGGTCATACATGTCGGACTTCCAATGGCTAAGCACATCCATAACATCCTCCGCCTTTGTGTTATCAAGATGCTCGCGTCCAGGTTCGGCATTATTACGATTTATCTGGAGTTCATACCAAGTAAGATACATTGGCATGGCACGCCAAGGCACTGCACGTTCACGCTCGGAGTAGGCCAAGAACGAGCGTCGTTTTTGTGTTTTATGAATATTCTCTAAGGCTTCCGTTCCGTCTTGTGCCACAAGTCCTACCACGGCTGCCACCTTCCATGTTTCACCCTTTTCAAGGGTTGTATTTCTACTCCAACGACCTTGTATTCCCACCACATCGGAATTAACCACCACACCTTCCTTGGCTGTATAAACCTTTGTTATCATCTCGCTGGTTGCAGTGATGGTTTCGGTCTTGTCCTCAACAAATACACGTACACTGAACAAGCCATCGTTTGGCACATAGAAGGTATATGTATTGTTTTGATGATTTGCTCCCGTAAAGCCACTGTGATAATCGCTGGCTACAATTGCTCCCTTACTATCTAGCAAGTCCGCACCACCCAGGTTCAATCTATGCGACCCCGTCTTGTATTGTAGCATTACCTCTACCTTTTGGTTCTTCTTTAGCTCTACATTTGTTTGTTTATAGGCATAAACATTGGGATAATTTTTTCCGGTGGCTTCCTCTACTCGAGCAGGTACATCATCGGCTTCGACCTGCACCCATGCCTCTACCGGAAGATTTATGGCATCGTAAGTTTTAGTTAAGTTCCAATTATCCTCCTCTCCTGTTGCACCCCCCACGGTATTGTAAGCCGTCGGGGTTTCCAAACCGGCAAATATTTTATTGCTCATCAGCACGGCACCACGTGTATTACC
>JAFOXE010000033.1 GCA_017425765.1 Paraprevotella sp.
GTCCATGAAAGTTCCTTGTCAAAATCCTTATAAAATGATTCAAACGCCATCAAATCATCCCGATACTCCCTCACGGTTCTCGAGGAATACCCTCGCTCGTAAGTCAAATAATCTGTAAAGGAATCGACCAACTCCATCATCGCTGCATAATCTTACCGCAACGAATATAGAGAATTAATTCAACAATTCAAAGAAAAGTCTTCAAATTATTCTTCTACACGCTGCAATTTTTGAACGTATACAGCACGTTCCTTAGCAAGTCTCTTGAGCACAGAAGGCTTATCAAACTGTTGTCTGCTTCTCAATTCCTTTACGATACCGGTCTTTTCAAACTTTCTCTTAAACTTCTTCAATGCTCTTTCGATGTTCTCGCCTTCTTTAACAGGTACTACAATCATGTTCGTTTATTTTATTATTTAGTTATATATTAATTTCTTCGCATTTACAATTTGCGGGCACAAAATTACGGATACTTTTTGAATTGACCAACATCAAAGCACTCTTTTTTCTAAAAAACAGACTTTTAACTCGCCCGCCTCCACCTTACAGCTTCAAAAAAAGCCTTTATCTACACGAAAGCTTCACTATCTTCCTCTCCTCATTTCAACAAGTTTACACCGCCGCCTCTCCACAAGCCAACCACAAAGCATAAGCAAACAAAAGGGGTGCCAAGAATACTTGACACCCCGCCCCTTATATATATAATAAGGTGTAATTATTTCAAGTTCGGGTTCAAAGCAGCCCATTCTGATACTGGAGGAATCACACCCATACCGATTACCTCGTCGCGCATAGCGCACAAGTGCTCGTAGCTCTTTTGCAACTCTGCCATTTCAGCCTCAGTACCTTGCACATCCTTATATGAGCAACCATCCTTAGTAATGTCTACTTCCATAGCCATCATGATGTGATCGAAACCGCCAGTTGATACATAAGTACCTGCAGGCCAACGGAAAGGAGCACCACCCATAGCAGCACGAGTCATTTCAACTGATACGTATGAAGGACTTTGGAAAGATGAGCGACCACGCAATTGAATGATGTTTGCACCACCTTGGATCACATTTTGTTTCATTTCTGCCCATTGCTCGTTAGTCAAAGCATCAGTTCCGATCAAATCTGTCAACGGAGTACCGTCAATCTTTGCTGTAGAAGCAAACACAGCCATTTGTTCGCCGTGACCACCATAAGTACGAGCACCGGTTACGCTGCTTTGAGGAACACCGAAATGCTTTGCCAAAGCGCTCTGCAAACGAGTACTGTCAAGACCGGCCAAAGTATTAACTTGTGAAGGTTTCAAACCAGAGTACAACAAAGTAATCAAACCGGTGATGTCTGCAGGGTTAAAGATAATCACCACGTGCTTGCAATCAGGACAATATTCCTTGATGTCCTTACCCAATTGTTGAGCCACCAAAGCATTACCCTTCAACAAATCTTCACGAGTCATACCGGCCTTACGAGCAGCACCACCTGAAGAGATGATGTACTTAGCACCGGTAAGAGCCTCCTTCATATCTGTTGTATAGGTAATGTTCATACCTTCGAAGCCGCAGTGATACATTTCCTCTGCCACGCCCTCCAAACCAGGAGCGTACACGTCTTGCAAGCAGATATTAGGTGTTAATCCCATCATAGCAACAGTCTGTGCCATGTTAGAACCAATCATACCACCTGCACCGATAATCGTCAATTTTTCGTTAGTTAAGAATTCCATACTTATAAGTAATTAAAGGTTATAATGTGCAATTAACATCAGCCACAAAGATACGGAAAAACCATGTATTCTGTAAATCTGCAAGATAATATTTTTGAATAAACAAGAAAATTGTACCTTTGTAATACATTCATTTAACGATTTCTAACATGTACAACCTCATATTACAACGCATTGAGGCGCTTCGTGCTTTCATGAATTCTCAAGGTCTTTCTGCCTTCATCTTCCCCAGCACCGACCCTCATTGCGGCGAATATATCCCTGAGCATTGGGAAACACGCCGTTGGATTTCTGGTTTCAACGGCTCGGCCGGCACCGTGGTCATCACCGCACAAGAAGCCTTTTTGTGGACCGACTCACGCTACTACCTTGCAGCCGAAGAACAACTTACCGGCACCACCATCCGATTGATGAAAGATGGTTTACCCGATACACCGAGTATAGCCGAATGGTTGTCCGCCCACCTTTCACCGGGCGATTGCGTAGGGCTCGACGGTCAAGTCAACTCCATTGCCTTTATCGAAAGGCTACAAGATGCGCTGAAAGCAAACGGAATCAGCATCTGCACCGAACACGATCCGGCACAAACCTTATGGACAGACCGCCCTTCCATTCCCACCAATCCCGTAGAAATTCAACCTCTTTCTATGGCCGGAACAAAACCTAGTAAAAAGATACAAGTTCTACAAAGCATTTGTCGCTCACAGCACACCGACGGCATAATCATCTCCGCGCTCGACGAAGTGGCATGGACACTTAACCTTCGCGGCAACGACATTCATTGCAACCCGGTCTTTGTCAGCTATTTGCTCATTACCACATCGGCCGCCCCCACCCTATTCATCAATTCCGAAAAATTACCCCGAGAGGTTTATGCCCACTTGCAAGAGGCACACGTTGAAATCCGTCCGTACGACGACATTCTCCCCGCCCTCTCAACATATCCCCACCATAGCATTCTGCTTAACCCCTCAGCCACCAACTACTCCATTCTGCACGCCCTACCCCCACAATGCCGCGTTGTGCGCAACATCTCACCCGTAGCACAACTTAAAGCCATCAAGAACGAGGCCGAAATCAAAGGATTTCGTCAAGCCATGTTACGCGACGGAGTAGCCATGATCAAGTTCCTCAAGTGGCTGCAACAAGCTGTACCTCTCGGCCGGGAAACCGAGGTCACCATCGATCAAAAATTGCACTCATTCCGTGCCGAGCAACCTCACTTCAAAGGCATCAGTTTCGATACCATTGCCGGCTATGGCCCTCATGGAGCTATTGTACACTACGAAGCCACAGAAGAAACTGCCGTTCGCTTAGAGCCTAAGGGACTGCTTTTGCTCGACTCCGGAGCCCAATATCAAGATGGCACCACCGACATTACCCGAACCATCGCCCTCGGCCCACTCACCGAAGAAGAAAAGACTGACTACACCCTTGTACTTAAAGGACACATCAACTTGGCACGCATGAAGTTCCCTAACGGATGCAGCGGTACCCAATTAGACAGCAGTGCCCGCTATGCCATGTGGCAACACGGTATAAACTACGGTCACGGAACAGGTCACGGTGTAGGCTCCTTCCTTAACGTACACGAAGGTCCTCATCAAATCCGAATGAACTACATGCCCGAACCTCTGCGAGCCGGCATGACCGTAACCAACGAGCCAGGCATCTACCGAGCCGGGAAACACGGTGTACGCATCGAAAACACCCTACTCATCATCCCTTACATGGAATCCGAGTTCGGTTGTTTTCTACAATTCGAGCCACTCACCCTGTGCCCTATCGACACCACACCCGTCCATGTCCACATGCTTAGCCCCGAGGAAATCTCATGGCTCAACGACTACCACCAACTTGTTTACACCCGGCTTGCCCCTCTGCTCGACGAGGAGCACCGCATCTGGTTATCGTCAGCCACTGCCCCACTATCAGCTAATTCCACACAATCATAACTTACAAAACCTCTTACTATGGCACTCATAAAAACCATCAAAGGCCTCACCCCCAAGTTTGGCAAACGTTGTTATTTTTCTGAAGGCGTAGCCATCATCGGCGACGTAACCTTAGGCGACGACTGCACCTTGTGGTTCAACGCCATCCTTCGCGGCGACGTTCACTTCATCAAGATAGGCAATCGGACCAACATCCAAGACGGCAGCTGCCTGCACACCCTTAACGGCAAGGCACCTATCATCATCGGCGACGACGTAACCGTGGGGCACAATGTCACCCTACACGGATGTACCATTCACGACGGCGCCCTCATCGGAATGGGTGCCACCATACTCGACCACGCTGTAATCGGCCGTGGAGCCATCATCGCTGCAGGCGCCCTAATCTTGTCAAACACGGTGGTGGGCGAAGGTGAACTTTGGGGCGGTGTTCCGGCCAAATTCATCAAGAAGGTAGATGCCGAACAGGCTCGCACCCTCAACATTGGCTATGCAGCCCACTACGTGGAGTACGCCGAATGGTTCCGTGCAGCTGACACCGACCCTTCCAATACTTGCTATTGCAACACCTCGGAGGAGTTCGAGCAACGCAACAAATAACCACATGTAACCTAAAACACATGCTCGCCCCGCACACACAAGACGAGCATATAGTACCCCAACACACGCTCGTGTAAGCACCCCTTACACGAGCGTGTGTTTTTAGGCAGACGTGCATCAGAACGGACATAAAAAAGCGTGCGAGGCACCCGGGATGGGCACTTCGCACGCCTAAGATGAATATGTTTTTACTTTTTCTGTCGCCTTATCCGATGACACTGAAATCCACGGCGCTGAATACTGCATCTACGGCACCGGCATTCTGCCCGATGTAGCGACCGGCTATGTCGCCACTTTCCTTCAACGCCTTGGCATCGGTGAGCAAACGATCGAGCGTACGGTTGAACGAATCGGCATCATTAATCTGGAAACATCCGCCCAACTTCAAAAGGTCTTGCACCTCGCGGAACTTGCGGTTGTTGGGACCAATCAGCACGGGCACACCGTACACCGCAGCCTCGGGCACATTGTGGATGCCCACACCGAAACCGCCACCCACATAGGCCACCTCGCCGTAGCGATAGATGGACGAAAGCAAACCGAAACAGTCAATAATGAGGCAGTCGGCCGAGATTACATTTTCGGGAGTGGCTTGCGACAAACGCAAAGCAGGACGGGTCAACTTCGACTCGATTTCCTTCAAATGGGCCTCATGAATCTTATGAGGCGCAATAATGAGTTTCAACTCGGGATGGGTATTGAAATAGGGGATGAACAAATCCTCGTCGGGCGCCCACGAACTACCGGCAACAAACACGGTTTGCTGCCCCTTGAATTTCTCGATCAAAGGGAGTTCCTTTGCCTGGCGGCAGATGTCGATCACACGGTCGAAACGAGTGTCGCCCACGATGGTAGAGTTGTGCAATCCCAACGACGCCAACAACTTCTGTGAAGCTTCGTTTTGCACAAAGAAATGGTCTACACAATTCAGCACCTTGGCATAATTGCGACCGTACCAACGGAAAAACACTTGATCCTCACGGAAAATACTACTGACGCTATACACCGGTATGTGACGCTTGCGACAAGCCTTCAAAAAGTTTTGCCAGAATTCGTATTTGATAAAGAAAGCCATTTGTGGCTTCACCAAACGGAAAAAACTCATCACATTGCCCGGGGTGTCGAAAGGCAAATAGCACACCACGTCGGCCACAGGATAGTCCTTACGCACCTCATATCCCGAAGGAGAGAAGAAGGTGAGCAGGATTTTACTGTCGGGGAATTCCTTACGCAAACGTTCCATAAGCGGACGCCCTTGCTCGAACTCGCCCAACGAAGCGGCATGAAACCAAATATACTTCTCGCCCGGCTTTACTTTCTTGCGCAGCAAGCGGAAGGTGTTCCAATGTCCGGCAACCAGGGCACGCGCCTTCTTATGGAAGGGCGACACAAGGATGACCGCCAACATATAGATATAAATTGCCAATGTATACATTACCCTAATACTTCGATGGCGCGACGCATACGTCGCAATGTTTCTTCTTTACCCAAGAACGCCGAAATGTCGAACATGTGTGGACCTTTACCTTCGCCCACAAGAGTCAAACGCCATGCGTTCATAATGTTACCCATGTGCAAACCATTATCCTCAATCCACTTCAGCACCACGCTCTCCTGATGTTCCAACGAGAAATCTTCCAATCCTTCAAGCACTTCGGCCAAACGGCTCATGTCTTGAGCTGAATCTTCCTTCCAGCGTTTTTTTGCGGTCTTCTCGTCGTATTCGGTAGGTGCCTCGAAGAAGAAACGGCACAACGGCATCAACTCTTTAGCAAAATTTACGCGGCTCTTCATCATACCCACTACCTGAACCACACGTTCAAACGGTTCGTCAAAGCCTTCGGCCTTGAGAATCTCGTCGAAATGACGGGCAATTTCTTCATCGCTCTTCATCAAGATGTATTCGTGATTGAACCATGTACCCTTTACGTAATCGAACTTGGCACCGGCCTTACTGCACTTGGTGATGTCGAACAACTTGACCATCTCGTCGAGACTCATAATCTCTTGTTCAGTACCGGGATTCCAACCTAACAAAGCCAAGAAGTTGAGCACAGCCTCGGGCAAGTAACCGCTTTCACGATAGCCTGAAGACACCTCACCACTCTTGGGGTCATGCCATTCTAATGGGAACACAGGAAAGCCCAAACGATCGCCATCACGCTTGCTAAGTTTGCCCTTTCCGTCGGGTTTCAATAGCAACGGAAGGTGTGCGAACTGAGGCATAGTGTCGGCCCAACCGAATGCGCGGTACAACAAAACGTGCAAAGGTGCAGAGGGCAACCATTCTTCGCCACGAATTACGTGAGTTACCTCCATCAAATGATCGTCAACAATATTGGCCAAATGATAGGTGGGCAATTCATCTGCCGATTTATAAAGTACCTTGTCGTCCAATACCGATGAGTTAATCACCACATCGCCACGGATAAGGTCGTTTACGTGTACATCTTCGTTGGGCTCGATTTTGAATCGTACCACATATTGATGACCCGATGCAATGAGTTGCTGCACCTCGTCAGCCGAAAGCGACAAGGAGTTGCGCATAGACATACGAGTTGAAGCATCGTATTGAAAGTTCTTTACAGATTCGCGCTTGGCGTCCAACTCCTCAGGGGTGTCGAATGCAATGTAGGCTTTGTCGGCATCTAGAAGTTGTTGTACATACTTCTTATAGATATCGCGACGCTCCGATTGGCGATATGGACCATGATTGCCACCAAAACTTACGCCCTCGTCAAACTTAATGCCCAACCAATTAAACGATTCGATGATGTACTCTTCAGCACCGGGCACAAAACGGCCGGAATCGGTATCCTCGATACGGAAAATCAAATCGCCACCATGCTGACGGGCAAACAAATAATTGTATAAAGCAGTACGTACACCACCTATGTGCAAAGCTCCGGTTGGACTGGGAGCAAAACGTACTCGTACTCTTCTTTCTGACATAATGATAACATAATTTTGCACAAAAATACAATATTTTTTCCTAACACGTGGTATTTTTTTCGTAATTTCGCCTACATCTATCCCATCAAAATGATATTCATAAACCATGATTCGATATAATCACAAGAAAGGTCTCTCAAAGAAGGGAATCTTCTACCGCACCATAGTGGTGCTCTCTACTCTTGCATTAGTAGTGTATTTTTTGCCACGCGAAGGA
>JAFOXE010000003.1 GCA_017425765.1 Paraprevotella sp.
GATGTACGGTTATACCTTGTGCTCCAAACTTTTCACAATCAAGAGCTACTTTAATTACATCGGGGTTGTTCCCACCACGTGCATTTCGCAGTGTCGCAACTTTATTGATATTTACACTTAACTTCGTCATCTTGGCCATAATTTTGTCTGATGAAAGGCAAAGTTAGAAAAAATAAAGTAATTTTGCGACGAATATGCAGGTCAATTATCTGTAAATTGAAGAAATATAAGTAGAACGAAGCTTATGCAAAAACTCCGATTCGCACTTTTCGGTAATATTTACCAGGCAAAAAAATCGGCCTCGGTGCACAACCTATTGCAAATACTTGAACAAAAACAAGCTGATATATATATAGATAAAGAGTTCTTTATGTACATGCATCAAGAACTTAACCTAGACGCCCACCCCAAAGGACTTATAGAAGGTGACGACTTCGAGGCCGACATTGCTGTGTGTATGGGTGGTGACGGAACATTCTTGGAAGCGGCTCGTCGCGTGGGCAACAAGGGCATTCCCATTGTAGGTATAAATATGGGACGTCTTGGATTCTTGGCTGACATTGCACCGGACGAGATAGAGAACATTATTGAAAGTATATATCAAAACAACTACACCACCGAAGAACGCAGCGTACTTCAAGTGGAAACCGAAGGAGGCGACACCCTGAAAGGATATCCTTATGCACTTAACGAAGTGGCGATATTGAAACACGACAACTCTTCAATGATATGCATTCGTGTAGAAGTTGACGGTGAATATTTAACCACATACCAAGCCGACGGATTGATTGCAAGCACCCCCACCGGCTCTACCGGTTATGCCATGAGTGTGGGCGGGCCCATCATGGTTCCTCGTTCTGGAATTTTCGGTCTGACGGCAGTAGCACCTCACAGCCTTAATGTCCGTCCACTCACCATCAGCGACAACGTAGTTTTTTCCCTGACGGTGGAGAGCCGAAGCCACAATTTCCTAATCGCTATTGACGGTAGAAGTGAATCGTGCCACGAGAGCACGAAGGTAATTTTACGAAAAGCCCCCTATAAGATAAAGGTTTTGAAGCGCGCCAATCATTCTTATTTCACCACACTCCGCAACAAACTCATGTGGGGCACCGACCCACGCAACTAACATATTGCCACATGACACACGCAGCCAAACATAAATATAGTACACAAAACATTTTGAACTGGTTGTGGGGCACATCAAAAGCTCTGCGTACGCAAACCATTCTAAATGCCTTCACTGGCATTATGGCTGTAGTTCTTGATTTTGCATTTATATGGGCGACGAAAACAGCCATTGACATCGCCACTAACAAGTTGGAAGGCTCGCTACACACCACGGGAATATTACTTGTAACCATCATTACCTTACAGATTTCCTTAAGTCTTATCACACGATGGGTGCGAGCACTACTCGGTGTGAAAGCACAAAACAAGATGCAGCAATCCATATTTACAAGACTATTGGGCAGTGAGTGGAAAGGCCTAGAACAACGTCATAGTGGCGACGTCTTGAACCGTTTGGAACGCGATGTTTCCGACGTAGTGAACACCATCACCGAAACCCTTCCTTCTATACTATCTGTAAGCATACGACTTGTGGGTGCTTTCGTATTCCTATACTACATGGATTCGGTGTTGGCATGCATAACCATCCTAATCATTCCCGTTTTTCTATTACTCAGCAAGCTCTACATCCGAAAAATGAGAGGATTGACACGTGACGTACGCAGCACCGACAGTCGGATTCAAAGTATTCTGCAAGAGAGCATCCAACACCGCATGATTATCAAAACGCTGGAACAATCTCGCACCATTTCGGAACGGTTGGGTAATATACAACATCATCTGCGTCAACAAATTAAAACACGCACTATATATTCCACTTTCTCCTCGGGATTACTCAACGTGGGCTTCGCCTCATGTTATCTTGTAGCCTTCCTTTGGGGTGTGAACCGCTTACACGAAGGCTCCATCACCTACGGCATGATGATGGCATTTATCCAACTGGTGGGACAGATACAAGGGCCATTCCGCGACATGACGCGTTTTGTGCCACAAGTGATTAGTTCGCTCACCGCAACCGAACGCTTGATGGAATTAGAAGAAGTTCCCGAAGAAATTTATGGCTCTCCACAACGTTTCAGCAAAAGCACCGGTATTCGATTTGCGAATGTATGCTTTGCCTACGACAAGAAAAAGCGCATGATTCTGCAAAACCTTTCCTACGATTTTGCGCCGGGAAGCAGTACTGCCATCTTAGGTGAAACGGGAGCAGGAAAAACAACACTAATTCGTTTGATACTCTCACTTATAAAACCCGACAGCGGAGCCATCACCTTCTACGATGATAGTCAAGAAGTAGCGTGCAGTCCGCTCACGCGTTGCAATCTCACATACGTTCCTCAGGGTAACACGTTGTTTAGTGGAACAATCCGCGACAATTTATTATTGGGCAATCCGAATGCCAACGAAAACGAAATGCGACAAGTATTAGAAGATGCCTGCGCCGACTTTGTATTCACACTTCCCGACGGTCTTGACAGCAGATGCGGAGAATTGGGAGCCGGACTGAGCGAGGGACAATCACAGCGTATTGCCATTGCTCGCGCCTTATTGCGTAAAGGCGGAGTCCTTTTGTTGGACGAGGCAACCTCGGCTCTCGACCAGGAAACCGAAAAACGTTTGTTACAAAACCTGATGAAGTCGTACATCCAAAACAAAACACTCATCTTCATCACACACCGACAAGCCGTCATCGACTATTGCACCCAAACGCTACACATGAAACGCGTGCAGAACACATAAAAAACACACGAACGTGTAAAGACCATCTACACCGTGATGTCGTTGCAACAAGGCGTACAGCTTAACGCAACAACAACACGGTGTATTTTTTCTCACTCCCCACATCTTCATCTCACGCACAAAAGGCCTTCTTCCATTTGGAAAAACATGCCCTTTTTTCTACATTTGCAACATATATATAATAAGGTGTAAACCCTTTCAATAAATTAACAGCACACAATTATGAAATTCATATCATGGAATGTAAACGGTTTGCGCGCCTGTGATGGAAAAGGTTTTCGTGACATATTCGCACAATTGAACGCAGACTTCTTTTGTCTTCAAGAAACCAAGATGCAGGCAGGCCAATTAGACATAGCCTTTGATGGGTATCAATCTTATTGGAACTATGCAGACAAAAAAGGATACTCGGGCACAGCCATCTTCACACGCCACCAACCCATTTCGGTAAGCTACGGCATCGGTATAGATTTACACGATCACGAAGGACGTGTCATCACGTTGGAATACGCCGATTTCTATCTAGTAACCGTGTATGTTCCAAACTCGCAAGATGAATTAAAACGCTTGGACTATCGCATGCAATGGGAGCAAGACTTTCAAGCATACATCAAGGGATTGGACCAAACGAAACCGGTAATTATCTGTGGCGACTTGAACGTGGCACACCAAGAGATTGACCTTCGCAATCCGAAATCAAACAGACGAAGTGCCGGATTCACCGATGAAGAACGTGAGAAATTCCAGAATCTATTGGACGCCGGATTCACCGACAGTTTCCGTTACTATTACCCCGATTTGAAAGAGGCATACTCGTGGTGGTCATACAGATTCCGTGCCCGTGAAAAGAACGCAGGGTGGCGTATAGATTATTTCGTATTGTCCAACCGATTGGCCAATCAACACATGACCGGTGCCTCCATCCACAACGAAATTTTCGGCTCCGACCATTGTCCGGTAGAACTAACCTTGGACTTATAATCATACATAATCCGAGCAACCTATAACTAATTAGCCGCGATGATGGCAACATTCCATCGTCGCGGCTAATCTTTTTCTTATCTAAGCAAACTTAACGCACTGTTACCAATGTGGCTCCATAACCATATTCTTGAAATGAAGCGTCCTGATAAGTACAATTCTTATACTTATGTTTCAATTCCTTAATCAAAGCATTACGAAGCACACCTTCTCCTTTGCCATGTATAAAGACTATCTTCTGCCCCTTACGTTTTGACTGTTCCTCCATCACACGATGAAATTCTTTTAACTGCACCTCCAGCATATCGCTATTACTCAAACCGTTGGTATTATCCAATAGTTCATGTATATGCAAATCCACCTCTATCAACGATTTGTCTTGCATAGACTTGCGTGCCGGCTGTGGACGACGTTCATCGGCAGTTTTCTTCATCAATGCCTCTTGCATTTGTTGTGCATTTACAAACACTTGTCGAGCGGGGACATCATCCTTCACTACATCATAAATCATAGCCTCCTCCTCAAAGAAGTCGTTGGTTTGAAATGTATGTAACTTATAGAACTTAACGGTGTCAATACGCAATTCCACACTAACGGCAGGTTTCAACATAAAGGGTTTGTCTTGCTTGTAGGCCAAGCATTGCACACACACCTTCTCCATGTCGTTGAGCATACCTCTATCAAATTCTTCCACAAACAACTTGGTATTGGGCTCAATAACCCCTTGAAAGCGTGCTTGCCAATTACTTCCCGATGTGCTCATGTACAAGACACTCAAATAGTAATTACTATCATTTACGAGATACGACTCAAAAGATGTTGTAGTCATCTCCTTGGGATTCATCGGCACAAAAGCAAGATGTACGTTCAACTTTTCGCCTTCGCGACGTTCCAACGGACGTGGGCGGAAGGTCACGGGTTTGTCGTCTTCATCGTCGTCAAAAGCATGCACATAGGTGTCGGGCTTTTCTGAACGAAATCTTCCGCTGGGTTGACCGCCACCTGTAAACCCGCTACCATACGAGCCTGAACGCGGATTACGTTCGCCCGTATTCACTTTGGCAATGTTATAATCGTCGGTTTCAATCACAACACACTCGCGGATAGCCATCGGTATGTCAAATCCATCCTCGTCACGAACCAACACGATATCCTTGCCCTGAAATCCGGTGACAACGCCGCCACCGACCTCGCTTAAAAAGCGTATCTTATCTCCTATTTTCATCGTTTTACTTTTTTGATACGACAAAGATAATTATTTTTGCATGATAATAAACATTTCCGCAAATGGAAGCAACAAAACAACTACAAATACGTGATTTTAACTATGATTTGCCCGACGAGCGCATAGCTAAATTCCCATTAGCAGAACGCGACACGTCGAAACTACTCGTATATCGTCAGGGCGACATCAGTCAAGATATATTCACCTCACTTCCCAAATACCTACCTAAGAATGCATTAATGGTGTTCAATAACACCCGAGTGATACAAGCACGAATGCATTTTCGCAAGGACACCGGAGCTCTGATAGAAGTATTCTGTTTAGAACCCATACGTCCGAACGATTACGCTTTGATGTTCCAACAAACGCAATCGTGTAGCTGGCTCTGCTTGGTAGGAAACCTAAAGAAGTGGAAAGGTGGCACGCTAAAGCAAACTATACAAATACGAGGGAAGGAAATCACCCTAACGGCAGAACGTGGAGAGTGTATGGGTACGAGTCACCGCATAGACTTTGCATGGAATGATACTGATGTGACCTTCGCCGAAATCCTTGAAAGTGTAGGCGAACTACCCATTCCTCCATATTTGAACCGCCCAACACAAGAAAGCGACAAAACCACCTACCAAACCGTGTACTCGAAAATAAAAGGTAGCGTAGCGGCTCCCACAGCGGGGCTTCACTTCACAGAAGATGTTCTGAGAACCATTGACGAAAACGGCATTGAGCGCGAGGAGGTTACGCTTCATGTGGGCGCCGGCACGTTCAAACCGGTAAAAAGTGAAGAAATTGCCGGCCACGAGATGCATACAGAATACATCAGCGTGAAGCGCAGCGTAATTGATAAACTTCTTGCCCACAACGGTAGCTGTATCGCCGTGGGAACCACCTCGGTACGAACATTGGAAAGCCTATATTATATCGGTGTGGCAATTGCACAAAACCCCGACATTGCCGAAGAAGACCTACATGTGAGACAATGGGCACCCTACGAATATGCTGCAGCTACCCGACCGGCCGGTTATGCAGACGACGGTCGTCCCGAAGCACTTACACCGATGCAAGCTTTGCAACACATCGCCGACTACCTGACACGCCATAATCTGCAAGCGCTACACACAAGTACGCAAATCATCATAGCACCCGGTTATAAATACCACATAGTGAAGCTGATGATTACAAATTTTCATCAGCCACAAAGCACTTTGTTGCTGCTCGTATCGGCCTTTATTGGAGGTTCAAAATGGAAAGACATATACCGCTACGCATTGGACAATGATTTCCGTTTCCTTAGCTACGGCGACAGCTCCTTACTTATCCCTTAAAGCACATCCTTATGATTTCAACTCTACAAGACAACGCAGAAGAGATGTTCCCCTTAGTGGACGAAGACGGCCAAATTATTGGTGCCGCCACCCGCGGCGAATGTCACAATGGAAGCAAATTATTGCACCCTGTGGTGCACTTGCACGTGTTCAACAGCCAAGGCGAAATATACCTGCAACGCCGACCTTTATGGAAAGATATCCAGCCCGGGAAATGGGATACCGCTGTGGGGGGGCATGTAGACTTGGGCGAGAGTGTAGAGATGGCATTGCGAAGAGAGGCCAAAGAGGAAATCGGCATTACGGAGTTTGATGCTGAACGCTTGGAACATTATGTGTATGACTCAGTGCGTGAATGCGAGCTCGTTTTTCCACATCGTTGTACATTCGATGGCAATATCACGCCCAGCGCCGAAACCGATGGCGGGCGTTTCTGGAGTATGAAAGAGCTGAAAGAGAATTGGGGGCAAGGCGTTTTCACCCCCAATTTCGAGGAGGAGTTTATTAAACTCTTTGGCGAAATGATTAAAGACTAAACTTCACTAAATCCTATACACATGAAAAAAACTTTATTGATAGCCTTCGGAATGGTTGCATTCTTTTGTGCGACACTACCTGCGGTACATGCTCAAAAAAACGAAAAGATACCGTATTCGCACTATCTTTTTGCTTTCTTCTCGAACAACAGTCCACACGGCGAGCAAATCCGCTATGCACTAAGTGAAGATGGATTCAACTACACCTCGCTGTGCCAAGGTAGACCGGTAGTGGCGTCCGATACCATTGCATTGAAGAAAAGCATCCGTGACCCACACATCATTCGATCGCAAGACGGAAAAATGTTTTATATGGTTCTGACCGACATGCGTTCGGACGAGGGATGGCAAAGTAACGATGGGCTTATTCTTATGAAGAGTACCGACTTGATTCATTGGCAACATACGGCTATCGACTTCCCTACCCGCTTTCCAAATCTACTAGGCTTTGATCGCAAGAACCTTCATGCGGTGTGGGCGCCCCAAACAATATGGGATGAAAAAGCGCAAAAGTACATGATATACTATTCTATTGGCCGTCATGATTGGGAATATCCCACCGAGGATCCAAGATTCAAACAGCCTTATTTCAAACTATTTTATAGCTATGCGAATGAGGATTTCACAGACATTACAGAACCTCAACTTCTACTCGACTTTGGGAAAGCAAGTATAGATGGCGACATCGTGTACGACCGTAACAAGCAAGAGTATGTGCTCTTTTTTAAGGACGAAGGACGCTCGGTGATGAACAATGGTTTCCGTACCCGACAAGGTGTAATGCGAGCAACAAGCAAGAACGTTACTGGCCCCTACAACATAGAGTGGCGTCATATACAAAAGGCCGACCAGTTCCCCGTAGAGGGGTCAAGCGTATTTCCAAGTATAGATGGCACGCACTACATCCTTATGTACGATTGCTATGCCAATGGATATTACCAATTCTGCAAAAGCGAGAATCTTAAGGATTTCACCTTTGTACAGAACACCAAAACGCATGGTGACTTTACACCGCGTCATGGCTCGGTGATGCACATTACCCAAGAGGAATGTGACCGTTTGAAAGCATGGTCTGACTTGAGCAATGCTATTGAACACCTACGCACACGTCCCGTGCCCACACTCACTTTAGAACAACTAAAAAACCGTCCTATCTTGATTGAAAAGGCCACCAAGGTGCTGAATGGACCTTGCGACATTAATGCGTACCGAGCAATGTTGAAACTTCTTAACACTAAGAAGAAATAACCACGTGTACATTTCATAAAACGTTAATCGCCGGAATGATTTGTTCCGGCGATTAACGTTTTTCCTTTTCCCCACAATGCGAGGATATGCTGTTCTACTTTAATTGATCAAGACTCCACGAATCACGCCATGGTATAATGGGCGTGCCCTCCTCATTGAATTCTATAGGTAACCAAATATGACGTGAACGGCGTAAGTGTCGTGGATTCCACACGTCGGCCATAAACACAAATCCGTCTTCCTTCCCCGGCACCTTCAACACAAATGTGCCTTGCCCTCCAAAGGTTCGATTGGCATGCTCACCCACAAACGGCGATTCGTGTTGCTGCCACGGTCCCCACAACGATGGAGCAGAAAACATTCGGGCTTTATTAGGGGCCCAACCCGTGCATCCGCTGGCTATCAGCCAATATTTTCCATTGCGAAAAAAGATGGTAGGAGCCTCATTTTGACCTCCGGGAGCTATGCGTATATATTTACCGGTATAGTCTAAATAATCATCGGTCAATTCGGCCATTATGAGTGTAAGATTTTCCTCGGACGAGAATATATGATATGCTTTGTCGTCGGAATCCACAAACACGGTCATGTCGCGACTCATCTGTCCACCCTCGAAATCACGCGCCGTGAGCATGCCCTTTACAATGGCCACACGCCATTCCGGTGTCCACCATTCCTTGTAGTCGCTTTCCTTTTGTGCTCGCGCCGTGGCAATATCCTTCTCCGTAAAGTCACAAGGCCACACACCGGCATTCGGACGCAACGATCTCAAAAAACGGAAAGGTCCTGTGGGGGTATCGCTCACTGCAAAGCCTACTCGAGCAGCCTCATACCCTCGTCCCTTTAATTCTAGATGAAAAAGCATCACAAACTTAGCGGTCTTTTTATTATACACCACCTTAGGACGTTCCATAATGCAACCGCGTTCTATCGGGCTACCAGACTCCGACGAAACCGAAAGTGCCACACCGGCATCGGTCCAATTCATGAGGTCTTTTGAAGTATACACCTCTACACCCACTTCGGTAGAGAATCCTCGATCAGGACGGTTCTCACCATACCAATAATAGATTCCCTCATGGTATAAAATACCACCACCATGAGCATTTATGTGCTCACCATTGGTGTCGGGCCACATTTGTGCCGGACGGAATTCTGTAACTTGCGCTCGAACACAAGTGAATCCGAATGCACAAGCACACATTAAAAATATCTTCTTTATTTTCATACCTTATTTAATTATATATTATCACGACCACTTCACTCCATATCCGTTTCTTGCAAAGATAAACGTATTCACTTGAAAAAGCAATTCACGGGCCTCCGTATTGATTGCCACAACGAATACGGGGCACACACCCGCGCACCACAAGCATATTTTATCATTTGATGCTCATTGACCCAAAAGGTTTATTGGACCTCAACAAAAAACACACGGGCGTGTGGCTAAAAAAAGACGTACGTCTGATAGGCATACAGACGTACGTCTTGTTATATTCAACATGCTCATGTAATATCCCTCTACATGAGCATCTGTTTTTCATCTATTTCTGAATACCTAGTTTCTCACTCAATGTGGTACACATGGCTTCAAAAGCGGTATCGATATAATGGGGATGAGCCACCAACTCGGCATAGGTCATTGAATCGTAACATACGGGAGCCTCTTCCGAGGGAATAGTTGCCATGAATATTGTCTCTTCATTCCCTTCAGACGTTTTACGCACCAACTTCACTACATGATAACCTATATTACACAAAAAATCGGCCTTAAACTCAGGGCTGAGGTGTTCCATATTCATCGCAATATTCTTTTCATTTGGTACGGACAAATATAGTCCGAATATGCGAAGAGGCCAAGATGTACAGTGCGTTTTTTATGGTAAATCGCGTAATTACGCTTTCATGGAGTACATTTTTTCATAGGAAAAGCTACAACATCCGGTAATATGATTAAATTTGTCGCATCACAC
>JAFOXE010000034.1 GCA_017425765.1 Paraprevotella sp.
ATTTAAATAATAGCCTTATACAAAAGTAGTGAAATAATTCTGATTAACACATGCACAAGAAATAAAAGAGAAAAATAAAAGCAAAGGTTTGGCTATCCTAATATCTTTTTGCTACCTTTGCATAAGAATAAGTGACGACACGCTATGAAGTTGATATTATTGACACCTCCCGATTTTTTCGTGGAGGAGGACAAAATACTTAATACTCTATTCGAAGAAGGGTTAGACATCTTGCACCTACGCAAGCCGGATTCAGAGCCCGTCTATTCGGAACGCTTGCTTACGTTGTTGCCGGATAAGCATCATCAACAAATTGTGGTGCACGATCATTTTTATCTGAAAGAAGAATTCAACTTAAAAGGAATACATCTTAACAACCGCAACCCGAACATCCCCAAAAACTACAAAGGGCACATCAGCTGTTCTTGCCACGACGTGGAGCAACTGAAAGAAGCAAAGAAAGGTAGCGATTACGTGTTCTTGAGTCCGATATTTGAAAGCATATCCAAAACAGAGCCTTACGACACCATTGCTCAAGAAAGCTTGCAATATGCAGCCAAAAACAAGTACATCGACAAAAAAGTAATGGCACTTGGTGGTGTCAACATCGACAACATGGAAATGCTGAAAGACCTAGGATTTGGCGGTGCCGTAATATTGGGCGATTTGTGGAATCGTTTCGATATACATTCCAACAAGGACTACAAGGAATTGATAAATCACTTCCGAAAATTAAGGAAAGCTGCAGATTAAGTATAATAGAAACCTAAAAAACAATATATAGAGATGAGCAATAATAATTCATTTTTAGTATTCTCCGGCACAAAGTCACGCTATTTGGCCGAGAAGATATGTGCTAGTCTGGGTTGTCCGTTAGGACAATTGGTAATCACACATTTTGCTGATGGCGAGTTCTCCGTATCCTACGAGGAATCTATCCGCGGTCGTGACGTATTCTTGGTGCAATCTACCTTCCCAAATGCAGACAACCTAATGGAGCTTTTGTTGATGATCGACGCCGCAAAGCGCGCATCTGCTAAGAGCATCAATGCCGTAGTACCGTATTTTGGTTGGGCACGCCAAGACCGCAAGGACAAGCCTAGAGTTTCTATCGCAGCTAAACTTGTGGCCGACATGCTAAGTGTGGCAGGTATCAATCGTTTGATTACGATGGACTTGCATGCCGATCAAGAACAAGGTTTCTTCGACGTGCCGGTAGACCACTTGTATGCTTCGAGCGTAATGATTCCATACATCCAATCGTTGAATCTTGAAAATTTGGTGATTGCTACTCCCGACGTGGGCGGTTCAAAACGTGCAAGCACCTATGCCAAATATTTGCAATGCCCTCTTGTTCTTTGCAACAAAACAAGACTTAAACCTAACGAGGTGGCTAGCATGCAAATCATTGGCGATGTAAAAGATGCCAACGTAATCCTCATCGACGACATGGTTGACACAGCAGGATCTATCACTAAAGCAGCCGACCTAATGTTGGAAAACGGTGCCAAGTCTGTACGTGCCATTGCAACTCACTGCATCATGTCCGGCCCCGCTTCTGAAAGAGTTGAGAAGAGTGGTTTGGTTGAGATGGTGTTCACCGACAGTATTCCATACTCAAATGCATGTAACAAGGTTAAGCAAATCAGCATTGCCGACATCCTTGCCGAAACCATCCGTCGCGTAGAAGACAACCAATCTATTAGCTCACAATACATTATCTAAACGATAATTGTACTGAAATAACACGAAGGGGACATTCCACATGGAATGTCCCCTTCCTTTTTACAAACTGATAGTTTTTATTGTTTTTTACGAACAAGCACCACCTTACTTCTTGCTCAAACTTAAAATCACAGTAAAGGTTTCGAAAGTGTCCATAAACTCTTTTTCAAGGGCTGCAATCTGCGCTGCACTGAGCTTCAAACCGGCATTCTCTTTTTCTACAAGGTCCACCATACCACCCAACCATGCTGCTTGTTTAGGGATGATGATGAACAAGCGGTCGCCGTCTTCATCAGGGAACGAGGTGGCATTAACCTTATAGGTGTCGCTACCCTCGTAGAGATTGAATGTAAGGCTGTTACCATCTAAAGTGTAGTTCTTCACCTTATCTTCGCCCTCCATAGTATGGTGTAGTTTGCCATCGGCAGCAAAAGTGGCATCGGCAAAGAACTTCTTCATAACATCGATTATGCGGTCGCCATGCATGGCATCCACGGGAATAGAATTCTGACCATTAAGCGTTATACCCTCAGGAAGTTGAAGAACCGTTTTGCCTGCAGCGGCTTCAACTTTTGCCAATGAGTTTAGATAAGAATAGTTTCCTTCTATGGCAAAAGATTCCTTTACGCGGTAGTGAACTCTTTTCTCTGCTTCAGGTAAATTTGATTGATTTGAGCACACTAATTTATCATCTTTAATTTCTATAAATCCACTTACTTCCGCATGCGATCCATCATCCTTAATATATGAATCAAACTTTTTATTGCCTTCCAAACGATAAGTTCCTGAAATTTGCGACCAATGACCAAGTGCCTTATCAAAACCAACAATGTTAAAGGTCTTGTTTGCATGATATTCTAAGAACATACTTGC
>JAFOXE010000004.1 GCA_017425765.1 Paraprevotella sp.
ACCCTGGTTCATAGGGTCTTGGCGTTCTACACCGCGGTTGATGTCGGCACTTTGCTCGTGAATGGCCGAGAATACACCACAGCTTTCGGCCTCGAACTTATACTCGGCCTTGGTGTAACCGATGCGACGAATAGTGCGACGAGCAATTTCTTGTAAATCGACATAAGCTGACGACTTGACCTCACCGGCTACAACTACCTGTCCGGTAGTTACCATGGTTTCGCAAGCTACCTTTGAGTTCTTGTCGAAAGCCAAAAGTTCATCAAGAACTGCATCGGAAATTTGGTCGGCTACCTTGTCTGGGTGGCCTTCGGAAACGGATTCGGATGTAAATAAGTAACCCATATTCTTTTCAATCTTTTAAAATGATAAATAATGAAAAAAACGGGATTGAATTGGGAAAGAATGCACCAGCCCCGCATGAGGCTGTATTTAGCATTTTTTATCGTGGTTGCAAGCTGCCCAAATCTGTCCACATTTAATTGCGCCACAAAGATACGGGTTTTTCACGAAGAAAGACACACGTGCACGACTGATTTTTCGAGGATGGACACTTTTTAACAAAAACAAGCACACCTCACACTCAGACGAGCGCCGGTTACACCTTATTATATATATAAGGGGGAAGGGAACGACAAGCAGCCACCTCGGACTCGGGAAGGCTCTGCAAAAGTTCGGAAACCGTTCGGCCAAGTATGGGATGAACAAAATGGGGGGCCACATCAGCCAACGGACAAAGAACAAAAGTACGAAGGTGCAACAAGGGATGGGGCAACGACAAATGCGAAGGAGCCGAAGCACCGGGAAGAAGATAATCGGCCTCGAGCACCAAAGAGTCGAAGAAAAGAAGGTCGATGTCTATGGGCCGATCGGAATAATGACCGTCGACCGACTTGGTGGTACGCCCTAATTCACGTTCGATGCACTGGGTGTGAAAAAGAATTTGCTCGGGCGTGAGTTCGGTGTGCACCCCAACCACCGCATTGAGAAAAGGGTGCGGACTATCAAAACCCCAAGGTGGGGTTTCATAAAGAGCGGAACGCTCCTGAACAGGACCGATCCGCTCTTCTATAAGTTGTATGGCCCGAAGCAGCAGCTCAAGGCGATGACCTTGATTGCTGCCCAAGCCCAAGTAAAGTTTATGCGTCATTTAGTCGTTGAGAATCAACATGGCGTCGCCATAAGTTCCGAAACGATAGTCTTCTTTCAACGCCTCCTTGTAGGCATGCATTACCAAGTCGTAACCGCCATAAGCTGCAGTAAGCATCAACAAGGTGCTGTAGGGAAGATAGAAGTTGGCCACCATGGCATCGGCCACATTGAACTGATAAGGAGGGAAGATGAACTTGTTGGTCCAACCTTCGTATTCCTTCAAATGACCATCGGTACCGACTGCGGTTTCGATGGCACGCTGAACAGTTGTACCCACGGCACAAATCTTATGACCGCCATCCTTAGCCGCATTGACGATGCGACAAGCCTCCGACTCGATAAACATTTCTTCGCTGTCGGTCTTGTGTTTGGTAAGGTCTTCCACATCGATTTCACGGAAGTTGCCCAAACCACAGTGCATGGTAACGTAGGCTAAATCGATTCCCTTAATCTCCATACGCTTCAAAAGTTCGCGAGAGAAGTGCAAGCCGGATGTGGGTGCAGTAACTGCACCTTCACGACGAGCAAAAATACATTGGAAGCGCTCCAAGTCTTCAGGCTCTGATTCGCGTTTCAAGAAACGTGGGAGTGGAGCCTCGCCCAACGAGTATAACACTTGCTTGAACTCGTCATGTGGACCGTCGTAGAGGAAGCGCAAAGTGCGACCACGCGAGGTAGTGTTGTCAATCACCTCGGCCACCATACTATCGTCTTCACCAAAATAAAGTTTGTTGCCGATGCGAATCTTACGGGCCGGATCTACAAGGACATCCCACAAACGGAACTCCTCATTAAGCTCGCGAAGCAAGAATACCTCGATGCGGGCTCCGGTCTTCTCCTTATTACCGTAAAGACGGGCGGGAAACACTTTGGTGTCGTTGAAGATGAACACATCCTTCTCATCGAAATAGTCCAAGATGTCCTTGAAATGCTGGCGGTGTTCGATATCTCCGCTCTTTTTGTGCAGCACCATCAGACGAGATTCATCGCGATGGAAGGTGGGATGAAGTGCTATTTTCTCCTCGGGGAGTTTGAATTTGAATTGTGACAGTTTCATAAGCTGACCTTCTTTATTTTGATGATTTATTAAATGTTTTCTGGAAATTCAATTGTTTGTGCCTCGAGCCATTGCGGAAACTCGTCGAGCGTGAGACAACTCTCTACACGAACATCGCCCACTCGAGTGCGACGCAATGCCGTGAGATGGGCACCGCTGTCGAGTGCCTGTCCGATGTCGCGGGCCAAAGCACGGATATAGGTTCCCTTGCTGCACACCACTCGGATTTCGATCTCGGGCAAATCGCAGCGAAGTAACTCCAACTCGTCGATAACAAGTACTTTTGGCTTTAGTTCCACATCCTTTCCCTTGCGTGCCAAATCGTAGGCTCGATCACCATTAACTTTGCATGCCGAGAAGGCCGGGGGCACTTGTTCTATACGCCCCACAAAGGTTTTGAGTACTTCCTCCACCTTTTCGCGGGTGATGTGTTCGGTGGGATAAACCGCATCAACAGGTTTTTCCAAGTCGAACGAAGGGGTAGTTTCGCCAAGTTTCAAAGTGGCCACATATTCCTTAGTATGGGCTTGCAACTCGTCGATGCGCTTGGTGGCACGACCGGTGCAAATTACCAATACACCCGTAGCCAAAGGATCTAAGGTACCGGCATGACCTACTTTGAGTTTCTTGATGCCCAATTTACGACACAAGGCATAGCGCACCTTGGCCACAAGGGCAAACGATGTCCACTCGTAGGGCTTATCGAAACATAAAACTTCTCCTGATATAAAATTCACGACGAATGAAAAGTTTTTTAATTAATGAAATGTGTAAAAATGATGCTCGCACCCACCAAGGCACAATACACGGCAAAGTAAATGAGCTTGCCCTTCTTGACCATGTTAATCATCCATTTGCAAGCCAAACAGCCGGAGAGGAATGCAGCCAAAAAACCTACGGCCAATGACGACAAAGAGATATCGCCAATGGCAGCTTCTGCTCCACCCTTAACGGCATCAAGTACACTCAAAAGAGCTTCGCCCAAGATGGGAGGAATGACCATAAGGAATGAGAACTGAGCCAAAGTGGCCTTGTTGTTGCCCAACAAAAGACCCGTGGCAATGGTAGAACCCGAACGGGAGACACCAGGCAGCACAGCTACGGCTTGAGCCAAACCGATGATGAAAGCATCGCGCAACGAAATGGTTTCTTTTACGCGAGGCTTGGCATAAAACGAGAAGGCGAGCAATGCAGCCGTAACCAACAAGCAGCATCCTACCACCAACAAGCCGCTACCAAAAATGGCTTCGACATAATCTTTGAAAAAGACACCGACGATGCCCACAGGAATCATAGATACAAGTATGTTCAACGTGTAGCGCTGTTCGGCATTAAGACCCGGAGTTCGGAAATCAAACATTCCTTTGAATATCCAGGCTATTTCGCGCCAGAGAATAACCAATGTGCTGAGCACTGTGGCTACGTGTACCGCAATAGTAAAAACCAAATTATCCTCGCCCTCAACGCCAAACAAGTGAGAGGCTATGGACAAGTGACCACTGCTGCTGACCGGAAGATATTCTGTAAGGCCTTGCAACAGACCCATTAATAAAGCTTCTAATTCGCTCATGTTTTATTTCTAATTTGAAGTGATTTATTCTATTCTTCACCCTTATCTTGAATATCGGATGTAGAAGTTTCTGCTTTTTGGTCGCAAGGTTTGTGCATGATGCCGTAGATAATAAACAAAAAACCAGCTAGGCAAACCACTGGAGCCACCTTGATGCGACGCACACTGAAAATATCGGGATTGAACTCGGTTATCGTACTACCCTCGCCCGACATAAGGATGAAGCCAATGATAACCACAACCATGCCAATAGCAAGAAGAATGAAGTTCATCTTGTCGAATGCAAAATCTCTTTTGTTCATTTATTTATATGTGTTTTTAGGTTTTATTCTATATGTTAAATCTCGTACATCTCAGACTCCTTCATCTTTAGGTAGGCATTGACCGAAAAATAGGAGCACAAAAGGGTAAAGGATAGTCCACAAATAACAACCACCGCCGCAACAGTACACCTTAAACTATCAGTGATTAAAGGGGCTATGGCCTCATCATATTTTACCAATAGATGTAAGCCCGATAACAAAATGCTATCCGCAACAATGGCAGACACCATGCCCACCCAAAAGCTACGCCACATAAATGGACGACGAATGAACTCCCAACTGGCCCCCACTAACTTCATGGTGTGAATGAGAAAACGACGAGAGTAAATGCTAAGACGGACAGTGCTGTGAATGAGGCCGAACGAAACCGTCATCAGTAATCCCGCCAATATAAGCAATACCAAACTTACTTTACGAAGGTTTTTATTGAGATTGTCAATTAAATCCTTTTGATACACCACATCGGCCACAAGCTCACGCTCCTTGAGATTTTGTGCAATCCATAATAAACTGTCGGTATTGGCATATCCCGCCGACATCTGCAACTCTAAAGAAGCCGTAAACGGATTAGAACCCAAGAACTCTGTGGGGTCGGTACCCATAGCTGCAACTTGTTCCTCCAACGCCTGCTCCTTGGAAACATACGTAACATTACTGATGAATGGCTCGACTTGCAATTGTTTTCCAAAGTCGATGGCATCTTCCTCAGAGGCCTCATCGTGAAACAATACGGTAACTGTGAACGTTTCGCGTACCGAATCCGAAAGTTTGTCGGCCAACATGACGAACGAAACCACCATTCCCAACAACACAAGTACCAAAGTAGTACTTATGCATGCTGTGAAAAGCTGCATTCCGGAAAAAGATTTGTTTCTTGACTTCCCCATAGTTTCTGAAAGGAGATCTGGATTTTATAGATTAAATAAATTAGACTATTAAAAAGAGTATCGCAAAGCTAGTTCTCTGATGTTCTATTATTAAAGTAGGACAGCTTTACGACTGTTCCTCGCAAACTTCTCCTTTTAATGTTGCCGACGAAGATTCGGTGATACGAACACGCACAAAATCGCCAATACGATGACTGCCACGATCGAACACCACCACCTTATTTTGCTCTGTTCGTCCAAACAGTTGTTCTTTAGAACGCTTGCTGACACCCTCCACAAGTACCACACATTCTTGACCCACTTGCTTTCTATTGCTTTCCGCCGACAACTCGTTTTGAAGAGCAATGAGCTCGTTTAAGCGACGAATCTTTGTTTCTTCATCAATATCATCCGGAAGATGTTTAGAAGCATATGTCCCGGGACGTTCCGAATACTTGAACATAAAAGCACTATCATAAGCACTTTCACGCATCAAAGAAAGAGATTCTTGGTGGTCTTCTTCGGTCTCGGAACAATAACCCACAAATATATCTGTCGACAAACCACATCCCGGCACAATGCGACGGATAGCCGCCACACGATCTAAATACCATTCACGAGTGTATTTTCGGTTCATCAACTTCAAAATACGGTTGCTTCCGCTCTGCACCGGCAAATGAATGTGCTTACATACATTGGGCTCCTCTGCAATTACCTGCAAAGTTTCATCACTCATATCCTTAGGATGAGAGGTGGTGAAACGAACACGCATTCCGGGAGCAGTTTGGGCCACCTTGCGCAACAAAGCTGGGAAAGTTACATCGTGATCCGGATCGGCATCCGTACGCCAACGATACGAGTTTACATTTTGTCCCAACAAAGTAACCTCTTTGTAACCACGCTTTTGAAGATCGCGAACCTCGTTCAATATGCTCTCCACATCACGACTGCGTTCACGTCCACGAGTATAAGGAACGATGCAGTAATGACAGAAATTATTGCATCCACGCATGATGCTGACAAAACCAGAGATATGATTACCACAAATGCGTTGGGGAATTACATCGCGATATGTTTCAGTAGTAGAAAGCTCCACATTAATGGCTTTATGGCCAAGTTCTACCTGACTAATGAGGTCGGGTAAACTAAGATATGCATCAGGACCTACCACAATGTCGACGTGATGCTCTTCAATGAGTTTCTCTTGTACACGTTCAGCCATGCAACCCAACACACCGATGATAAGTTTGCGTCCTTTTCTTTGCATGGCATGGAAGAACTCTAGACGATTAAGAATCTTTTGTTCGGCATTATCACGTACCGAACAAGTATTAAGGAATACGGCGTCTGCTTCGTCCAACGACTCACACATCTCATATCCGGCCATCTGCATCACCGAGGCTACCACCTCGCTGTCTGCCACATTCATTTGACATCCGTAAGTTTCTATCAGGAGTTTCTTCATATTAGTGCATTTTGTCGGGCAAAGATACAACAAAGAAACGAGAAACGACGCAATTCCACCTAATAATATATAGGAAACTCCACGAAAGAACATCTTCATTCCCCATCAATAACATCTTAAAACAGAACAAAAGGCTTCTACTACCCAACGAAATAAGGATTTCAGATATATTCAGTTTGGTTTTCAAAAAAAATACATATCTTTGTCCGTTCCGAATAAATAACAAGCGAACTATAAATAAATCAAATTAAGATATGACTTTCAGAAAAATTACGGCTGCCGAAGCAGCCTCGCTCATAAAAGACGGTGACACTATTGGCTTGAGCGGATTTACACCGGCAGGTACCCCAAAAAGCATCCCGGCCGAAATAGCAAAAGTAGCTGTGGCCGAACACGAAGCCGGAAGACCTTTTAAGATTAACATCATGACGGGAGCTTCAACAGGACAAAGCTGTGACGGTGACTTATCTAATGCACAAGCTATCAACTTCCGCGCCCCATACACCACAAATGCTGATTTTCGTAAACATGTTAACAACAACGAATTGGCATACTCCGACCTTAACCTTTCAAACATCGCTACACAACTACGCCAAGGATATTTAGGCAAGGTGGATTGGGCTATCATTGAGGCTTGTGAAGTAGAATTGGTGGGCAACAAGGTTCACATCTACTTAACTGCAGCCGGAGGTATAAGCCCCACCGTATGTAGATTGGCACAAAAAGGTATTTTAATTGAACTTAACGCCTTCCACAGCAAGAACTGCATGGGGTTGCACGACGTATACGAAATCGAAGATCATCCGTATCGAAAACCCATTATGATTATGAAAGCTAGCGACCGCATAGGCAAGCCTTATGTAGAAGTAGATGCTGATCGAATTATGGGTATCGTAGAATGTAACATTCCTGACGAAGCACGTGCCTTCAAAGACGCCGACCCCATTACCACACAAATCGGTCAGAATGTAGCTGATTTCTTGGTGGCCAACATGCGTAATGGTAAGATACCACCAACATTCTTGAACTTGCAGAGCGGTGTAGGAAGTGGTGCTAATGCTGTACTTGGAGCATTGGGACAATGCCCTGAGGTTCCGAACTTTAATATCTATACAGAAGTACTTCAAGATGCCCCTGTGCAGTTGATGCGCGAAGGTCGTGTCCTATCGGCTTCTACTTGTTCGCTCACCGTAACCAACGAATGTTTACAAGGAATCTACGATGATATGTCTTTCTTCAAAGACAAACTGGTATTACGTCCTTCTGAAATCTCAAACTGTCCAGAAGTCATTGCTCGCATCGGTGTTTGTTCATTGAACACCGCCATAGAAGCCGACATCTATGGTCATGTAAATTCAACCAAAATATGCGGTACCAAGATGATGAACGGCATCGGTGGCTCAGCAGACTTTACAAACAACGCCTACCTTAGCATCTTCACATGTGGCTCTACCACCAAGGGTGATGCCATCAGCAGCATCGTTCCATTCTGCTCACACGTTGACCATACCAGCCACTTCATTGACGCCATCATTACCGAATATGGTGTAGCTGACCTTCGCGGAAAGAGTTCTATGCAGAAGGCAGAAGAGGTTATCAAAGTTGCACATCCCGACTACCGCCCATTACTTCGCGACTATCTAAAATATGCCGAAAAATTCAAGGGACACACTCACCATTGCCTATCAGCTGCTTTTGCCATGCACGATACATTCTTGCGTAAAGGCGATATGCGCTTGACCGACTTGGCTGAGTATATTAAATAGAAACTCTGAGATAAAACATCAAAGTACGTCTTATATCAATACAATATAGGACGTACTTTTTTTGTTAACCCAGTCACGATTGATCCCTATTATGCTAAAAAAATTAAAAAAACAAACACAAACACACGACACACCAAGCAGAGAACAAATTAAATGTATCTTTGTAATTAGTACATAATTAACCCATCTAAAACCATATAGTTTTATGAAAAAGATTCATTTATTATCTATCCTAACCTTCCTAAGTTTTTGGTGTGGAGCAGTAATGGCACAAACCATTACTATTTCTCCCCTTCCTCAAAATATTACATGGGGAGATAAAGCATTCAACAACAACACGGCCTACACCCTTGTGGGCGAACAAGAAGCTGATTCCGATGCCACATCAACCCTTAAGAAGAACATCCAAATCGACAATAGAGCCGAAGTACAAATTATCATCGGCGAGCAGGGTGATGCTGCAATTTCTGAATACGAATCATTAATACCTTCTAAATCTGAAGGTTACTATTTGAGTATCACACCCCAAAAGGTTGTAATTGCCGGTAAAGACGGAAACGGAACATTTTACGGAGTGCAAACGTTCTTGCAAATCATCTCACAGCCGGAAGTAATGAGTGTCACGATAACCGACTATCCTGATGTTGCCGACCGCGGTGTGGTAGAAGGTTTTTATGGCAACCCATGGTCGCACACTGACCGCCTCAGACAATTCGATTTTTATGGCCAAAACAAGATGAATGTATACATCTATGGCCCAAAAGACGACCCATACCACCGAGCACGTTGGCGTGAAAACTACCCCACTCAAGAGGCTGAAAAACTCAAAGAATTGGTACAAGCTGCACACCAAAATAAAGTGCAATTTGTATGGGCCATCCACCCAGGTAACGACATCAAATGGAACCACACCGACAGCCTAAATATTGTAAAGAAATTGAACGTAATGTACGACCTCGGTGTGCGTACCTTTGCTGTATTCTTTGACGACATCGGCGGTGAAGGTACAAGTGGTATCAAGCAAGCACAACTAATGAACTACATCAATGCAGAGTTTGTTAAAAAACACAACGATGTATCCCCTCTAATCCTATGTCCCACTCAATATAACCGTGGCTGGACCAGTGGTGACTACCTGACCACACTAGGAACAAAAATGGACGTTGACGTTCGCATTATGTGGACCGGAAACAGCGTGGTGGACATGATAAACAAGTGGGATATGGACTGGATTAACCAACAGATTAGCCGTAAAGCCTATATTTGGTTGAATTATCCTGTAAATGACTATTGCATTGATCACATGTTAATGGGACCGACCTATGGAAATGACACCAACATCGCCTCACAACTTAGTGGATTTACCAGCAACCCTATGGAGTACGCCGAAGCCTCAAAAGTTTCGCTCTATAGCATTGCTGACTACACCTGGAATATGACCGATTACGATGCCAATGCTTCGTGGCTACGCTCTATCAAGTACCTGATGCCCGAAAACGAAAAAGCCTTTTACATCTTCTGCGAAAACAACATTGACCTTGGTCCCACCGGACACGGTTTGCGTCGTGACAACGAGTCGGCCACCTTTGCAGCAGCTGCCAACATATTCAACGAAGCAATGGAAAATGGATATAACGAAGAAGCAGTTGAAGCCATGACCCTACAATTCGACACTCTTGTTTGGGCTGCCAATAACTTGTTAACCAGCACTTCTGAACCCGAAATGATTGCCGAAATCACTCCGTGGGTGCAAGTTATGAAGTACATGGGACAAAGAGGTCAAAAACTGATGAAACTCTACACTGCTATGGCACAAGACAACAAAGAGCTGTTTGTACAAACATATCTGGAGATAACAGAATTAGAAAACGCTCAGAAAAATGTCATTGCCCGAAATTTTGAAGGCTCCATCAAGAAGCCAAATCCCACCGTTGGCGATAATGTCATCAATCCATTCTTGAAGAAACATTTAAATACACTTGTTCGTGAATACAAGCAAAAATACAATTATCGTCTAGACATCTTCCCGGCCTTGATTTTAGAAGAAGGTCGTTACTACATTAAGTATAACGGAAAATATCTTACCAACAAGAACGCCAACCCCGACAAAACCGGTGATTACCCTGTGTTCCAAAGCGAGATAGACAACATTAATCCTCAACGTCAAGAGTGGACAATCTCTATAGACCCCGACACTGAGCGCTACAAGATTACCAACGCACAAGATAGCCGTTACATAAACGAAAACGGATCATTCTGGGCTGATAAAAACATCAACCCCTACGATGCATCATGGCACAGTTATCTTTTATACCGCATGAACGGACTTTATGCCATTCAAAACGCAGGTTCGGCAGGTTCTAAATTCTGGAAATGCAACGGTACTCGTATCTCACAAGGAAGCACCGATAAAATTATGTCCCAGAACTTCATTTTTGAAATAATCCCTGTAGGCGGTACAGCATCACACCCAACCATTAAAGAAAGCGAGAGCTACTACATTATATACAACGATCTTTTGCTAACCAACAACAATCCGAGTGGAAGTGGCGGCACACCCACCTTTACCAAACGAAGTGCTCTAAAACGAGATCAACAATTGTGGAAGTTTATTCCAGTGGAGAGCACCGGACGCTACAAACTCATCAGTGCAAAAGATGAAAGATATGTAAACGAAATCGGAAACTTTGGTGTGAATGCTTATAGCGATGATTGGAACACCTACATTTTAACCGAAATGGACGGCCAGTTTTCTATTCAGAATGCAGGAAGCGGTGGCACAAACTTCTGGGGTGTTAGCGACAATCGCATGCAACCCGACACTCGAAAACGAGAAGAAAGCTACTTATTCAAAATCATGACCTACGACGATTATCGTACAGCCATAGACAAGACGTGGAGTGAAGAAAAAATTGGATTCACAAAAGACAGCAGCCACATTTACATCAAGAACGTAGAAAAAGTAAAGAAAATAAGTCTGCTCACTACAGACGGAAAAACTGTTCGCTCGGCAAAAAACAAAAATAGTATTAAAATCAGCGGACTTCCTCGAAATCTTTACGTATTGACAGTGGAATTGGAAGAAGGAACCCAAAACCTGAAAGTTCAATTACCTTAATTTTGCGATATAAATTCGTACAAATCCCATTTACAAAGGTTGCACCTCAAGTGCAACCTTTTTTCGTGTAAAACGCAAAGAGTACAAGGGATTATATCGTAAGAATAACTATATTTGTACGATTATAATTCTTTTTTCATTTGAAACGCCCATGAAAGAAACCCTTTATATTGCTCATCCCGATCGATACACCACAGGCGTGGGTTATCGCCGATGCGGACAAAGCGGCATACTACTTCCCAAAATATCGTTAGGAATGTGGCACAATTTTGGCCATACCCACTCCGTGGAAACGGCACGTAACATTCTATTTCATGCCTTCAACAATGGTATTACTCATTTTGATTTAGCCAACAACTACGGGCCGCCTCCCGGTACGGCCGAACTATTCTTTGGTCAGATGATGAAAGGCTCCTTTGCACCTTATCGCGACGAAATGTTCATTGCCACAAAGGCCGGATACGATATGTGGGAGGGTCCTTATGGTTCATGGGGCAGTCGCAAGCACCTCATATCCAGCTTAAACCAAAGCTTGCAACGTATGAATCTGGACTACGTGGATTTGTTCTACAGCCACCGCTACGATCCCAATACTCCTTTAGAAGAAACCTTACAAACGTTGGTAGATATAGTGCGTTCCGGCAAAGCTCTTTATGTGGGAATTTCACGTTGGCCGCGCGAAGCTTCGGAGTTTGCCTTCCGCTATCTGCGCGAAGCCAAAGTACCCGCCCTTATCTACCAAGGTCGATTTAATCTTTTGGATCGTGCACCGGAACAAGAAGGAATTTTAGAAGCTGCTCACAAAGCCGGAAGTGGATTCATTTCCTTCTCCCCTCTAGCACAAGGATTGTTAAGCAACAGATACTTGAACGGAATTCCGGAAGGATCTCGAATGACCGAAGAACGATTCCTCAAGTCAGAAATGCTTACCCCATCCATACTCTACAAAATCAAACTATTGAACGAGTTGGCAGAGCAACGTGGCGAAACTTTAGCCGGCATGGCCTTGGCGTGGATTTTACATCATCCCGAAGTAACCTCAGTGTTGGTGGGAGTCAGTTCGCCCGAACAACTCACCCTAAACCTAAAGGCCACTCAAGCAGCTCCGTTCAGTGTTGAAGAGTTGAAACACATCGAGCAAATCATAACTCAATAAACAGAAACAAACACCCCACACCTTAATATAGAAACCCATTATATATAAAAATGAATATGAAAAAAATCACTTCCCTACTAACTCTTGTATTGTGCATATTCCATGTAAATGCTCAACAAGCACTTACCCCCGACGTGCTGAAAACACTGTCCGACTCGTTCGAAAAAACAAGTACAAACCGAGCTTTACGCAACGCCATTAGCGCCAACTCACTCCGCAGCCTTGCCCTAAATCAAGAACACACCGCAACTCCCGACACTTGGTTCAACGTGGAGGTGAACAGCTCCGGCATTACCGACCAACAAAGCAGCGGACGCTGTTGGTTGTTTACGGGCACCAACGTGATTCGTGCTCGCCTAATGGCCGATTTGGGCATCAGCAATTTTCATTTTTCACACGTATACCTATTCTTCTACGATCAATTGGAAAAAAGCAACCTCTTCCTGCAAGGTATCATTGACACTCGAAAAAAACCGATGGACGACAAGATGGTGGAATGGTTGTTCAGAAATCCATTGAGCGATGGTGGACAGTTCACCGGAATTGCCGATTTAATTCAAAAATATGGTTTGGTGCCCAAGGATGTTATGGCCGAAACCTACAACAGCGATAATACAGCAGAACTCACTTCGCTCATGAAACGCAAACTTCGCGAATTCGGACTGTTGTTGCGCCAACAAAGTGACGAAGGCGCACCGGAAAAAACATTGGAAAAGAACAAGGTAGAGATGTTGAAAACTATCTACCGCATGTTGGTATTGGGCTTTGGAGAGCCCCCAACATCCTTTACCTGGGCTCCTAAAAAGAATGGAAAAAATCTTTCAGAACCCAAGACCTACACCCCGCAATCGTTCTACAAAGAAGTATGCAAGGGCGAAAACATCATTGAAAACCACGTAATGTTGATGAACGACCCCTCACGCGAATACCACCAAGTGTACGAAATCGATTTTGATCGCCACACCTACGACGGCCACAATTGGGTGTACATAAACCTACCTATCGACGAACTGAAATCCATCGCCATTGCTAGTTTGAAAGACAGCTGCATGATGTACTTTAGCTGTGATGTGGGCAAGCATTTGAACAAAAATAACGGTATGCTCGACCTCAAAAATTACGACTACGAAAGTATGTTTGGCACCACCTTCGGCATGAACAAAAAACAACGCATCCAAAGCTTCGACAGCGGAAGCTCGCACGCCATGACGCTTGTAGCCGTTGACCTTGACGAAAACGGAACATCCAAAAAATGGAAAGTGGAAAACAGCTGGGGACCATCCTATGGTCACAATGGTTTCTTGATTATGACCGACGAGTGGTTCAACGAATATATGTTTCGTGTGGTGGCTCACAAGAAATATTGCCCCAAGAAGGTGCTCGACATTCTTAAACAAAAGCCTATTCGTCTTCCGGCATGGGACCCCATGTTTGCTAACGAAATGTAATAAAAAGTGTTATTTTCTTGTCAAAAAAACTCTTTCTGCATAAATTTGCGAAACAAACGAAAAGTTTTTAACCCAAAAATAAGATGAAAAAGATTAGAGCAGCTATTGTGGGCTATGGAAACATTGGACGCTATGCGTTGCAAGCCTTAGAATCCGCACCCGACTTTGAAGTAGCCGGTGTGGTGCGCCGTAATGGTGCAGAAAATTGCCCCGAGGAATTAACCAAATATCAAGTAGTAAAAGACATTCGCGAACTGCAAAATGTGGACGTAGCCATCATCTCGGCTCCTACACGCAGCGTAGAGCAGTATGCTAAGGATATATTGTCGTTAGGCATCAACACCGTGGATAGCTTCGACATTCACGGACAAATCCCCGCCTTGCGAAAATCATTAAACGAGAGTGCAAAGGCCGGAAACGCCGTAGCTATTATTTCAGCCGGATGGGATCCGGGCAGCGACTCCGTGGTGCGCACCCTACTCGAGGCCATTGCACCTAAAGGCATCACCTACACCAACTTTGGTCCGGGTATGAGCATGGGACACACCGTGGCCGTAAAAGCCATTGAGGGAGTACAAGCAGCCTTGTCCATGACCATTCCTACCGGCACAGGCATACATCGTCGCATGGTGTACATCGAAGTGAAGAAGGGATATGAGTTTGAAAAGGTGGCTGCAGCCATCAAGGCCGATCCATATTTTGTAAACGACGAAACACACGTAAAGCAAGTGGACAGCGTAGATGCGTTGCTCGACATGGGACACGGTGTAAATCTAACCCGAAAGGGTGTATCGGGTGTCACCCAAAACCAATTGTTTGAGTTCAACATGCGCATCAACAACCCGGCGCTCACCGGTCAGGTTTTGGTGTGCACCGCACGTGCCACCATGCGTCAACAACCCGGTTGTTACACCATGATTGAGGTGCCAGTAGTAGACTTGCTACCCGGCGACCGCGACGAATGGGTTGCTCATTTGGTATAGCATCACCACACAACAAACATATCATAAGCTGCTCACCTCGCATCGTTGAGGTGAGCAGCTTATTTTTTTATATCGTGCAAAGGAATGCACAAACCCTACATGCATTTACTATTATCAGAGTATTACGGGATACTCAAACCAAGAACAAAAGATTGCCAAAATACGTTGTGAATACACACATTCCATCACGTTCACAAAACACCTTCAGCAATCATTTTACATTTTTTCAACGAATAATCAGTCAACCCATACACTTTTTCCAACGAAAGAATGAACATCACGTACACTTTCACCCCCAAAACACCCCCCAAAAACACGCTCGCCTAATAGGGTATTACACGAGCATGTAGATGCACATTACACGATGGTGTGTATATGCTTCACATGCTCGTGTTTTTTTACGGAGATGAGCATATGATTTTATTAGCATTGAGAGATGAACTTGTCTGCATCATCACATCAAGATGTTTCGATTAAAATGTAAGCAAATTTAGCTGATCATAAAATTGCTTTATATTGCTTATAAAATATTAAAAACAATTACTACTTTTGTATAAACTCCCTACTACTAATGAAAACAAACATTATCATATTATTCATAAACCTTATACTTGCTGTTGTACACACACGTGTGCAAGCACAAGATGTGGTCACGAATGATATTTATAATGCCGACGAATTTACAAAAGGAGAAAAGGCTGCTAATGATTACGTATCGCTCTACCAAAAGTATTTAAGCGATATTAAAGGAGCAAAATGTGCTATGTATCCCACTTGCTCAAACTACGGAAAAAGTGTGATAGAAGAACATAACCTTTTATCCGCAATTCCAATGATTGCAGATAGGATGATAAGGTGTAGTCACGACAGACACAATTATGAACGTATTTATGTGAATGGACTACCCGCATTGGTTGACTGTCCGAATTATGAATACGAGCAGACTCTTATTAAACACACAAGTCCACTCACTACAATATACAGAAGTTCTAAAGACTCTACCATCAACTTCATTGCATATCTTATAAATAATAAGGAATATGCCTCGGCACTCACA
>JAFOXE010000035.1 GCA_017425765.1 Paraprevotella sp.
GATTTTGATGTGGAAGATATGGGAGTATCGGTGTATCGTCCAGATGCATTGCATGTCTTTGCGCTTTATTTGGCGGGTCATTGGTACAAACTGACAGCTAAAGAAGGTCGATATAACGACCAAGATCCTATAGGTGTGTTGGATGTGACAATTTCTTCGAATTTAATATTAGATAAATTGCTTGGCATAAAATATCTGCGTTCTGATAAACGAATTGATTTTGTGGGCGGTATTCGCGGTTTGGAGGAGTTGAGCCGCAGAGTAGATTCGGGTGAAATGCAAATGGCATTAGCATTGTATCCTGTGACAATGGATCAGTTGATTCGCATAGCAGATACAGGCAATATCATGCCTCCAAAAACAACTTGGTTCGAGCCCAAACTGCGCTCTGGATTAGTAATCCACGAATTAATCTAAAAAACCTTTAACGAATTAACAACTAAAAAATAACAAAAATAGTATGAATAAAATTCAAATTGTAATCAATGTTATTCTTGTCGCAGCAATAGCTGCATTGTTCGCCCTGTTCTATGGTAACAAAAAAGATGTGGTAGAAACTGTGGCAGTAAGTACCTGTTCTGAAGTAATGCCAGTGGCGTATTTGAATGTAGATAGTTTGCTTGCGAATTATACGTTTGCACAAGAGGCTAGTGAAAGACTAATGAGCAAACAAGAGGATGCACGTGTAAAAATGAATACCAAATTGCGTACATTCCAAAACGAAGTGGCTGATTTTCAACGTAAATTAGAAAATAATGCATTCTTGAGCCGTGAACGTGCGGAGCAAGAACAACAACGCTTAGCTAAAAAAGAGCAGGAACTACAAGAGTTGGAAGCTAAACTGACACAAGATATCATGCTTGAAAATCAAAAGTTAAACCAACAATTAGGAGATTCATTAAATACCTTTTTGCAGGAGTTTAATGCGGATGGTCGTTTCCATATTATTTTGAGCAACACAGCCAAAGATAATGTGTTGATGGCTAGTCAACAATACGATATTACAGATGCCGTGATTACTGGCATGAACGCGCGTTACAAAAAATAGTTTTTCCTATTGAATAATGAGATTTCGCCTGTTTTATAAACCCTATTGGAATTACCTCATCGCTGATGTGTTAGCATTAGTGTTGAGTGTAGTGGTGGTTTTATGGTGGTTCCCATTATCAACGGAAATCCCCTTTCAGAAATATGATATTTTTGCCGTAGTATTCTCTTTTGTCTGGCTCCTGTGTAGTTATTTTTCTCATCGTTATGTACCTGTCAAGTACATGAAGATGGGTAAAGACCTTCGCCGACTATTGGTATCGGCTCTGGTTACGTTCGGAGTTATGTATGGGTATATGTGGATGCTGGCAAAGGCTCAATTTTCTATATGGGTGTTATTGACGATATGGCTCGTAATGTTGGCTATATCGCTTATATATCTAGTCTTTAAGCACGCTTATCGTTATGCACTAAATATTGAGGATCAAGCATTAGAAGCACCTACTCGCGGCACACAATCCGTAATTAAACAACCCAAGTTCTATGCCGACGACGAGAAAGAAGCGCTGCGTAATAGCATCTTGGAGTTTGCTACACCTGCGGCTATCGCTTTCCTCGAAAAGCATATCACTTTGTATTCATCCAACACTTTTACGCTGCGCTCTACCGAGTTGTACAACATTCAGAAGTTGCGTACATATCGCTACGATACATTGGTTAATTTTATGCCTTTGAATCAGATTCGTGGTGTAAACAAGTTGTTTGCTACGGTTAACGATAAATTGCCTGATGATGGATTGTGGGTTTGCTGCTACGAACCTCAGTCTGTTACAAAACGTAATATCCTTAATCGCTATCCCAAGGTAATTAGTTGGTTGTACTATATTGCTTTTTTCTTGTACAAACGTGTTCTACCGAAGTTGTTTATGACTTCGCGCTTTTATTTTGACATCACAGAGGGCAAAGACCGTGTGTTGAGTAAAGCGGAAGTGTTGGGGCGTTTGTGTTATTGTGGATTTGAGATAGTAGATGAGCGCAAGATAGGTGACTTGAATTATGTGATAGCACGCCGTAAGTTCCGTCCTAAATTGATAGAACGTCGTGTGTATGGTATGTTTGTTAAACTCAATCGAGTAGGTAAGAATGGTAAGCAATTCAAGTTTTACAAGTTGCGTACCATGCACCCATATTCGGAGTTCCTGCAAGAGTATATCTATCAGCGTTATTCCTTGCAAGAGGGTGGTAAGTTCAACCACGATATTCGTGTGACAACACTAGGTCGTTTCGCGCGTAAGTATTGGCTAGATGAACTTCCGATGATTATCAATTTGCTCAAAGGTGATATGAAATTGGTAGGTGTTCGCCCTATTTCGCAGCATTATTTTTCGCTGTATAGCAAAGAGTTACAAGAGAAACGTATTTGCCACAAACCAGGCATGTTACCGCCTTTCTATGCCGATATGCCACAGACCTTGGAGGAGATCGAGGCATCAGAGATGCGCTATTTAACGATGTGTGAGGAAAAAGGAACACAGATTGCCGATTTTGTATATTTTTGGCGAATCTTCTATACCATTATTTTCAAGCGTGCACGAAGCCATTAAAAACGGACAAC
>JAFOXE010000036.1 GCA_017425765.1 Paraprevotella sp.
GTAGTTGTTCCAACGCATCTATACATTCTTGAAAACACTCCTTCTCAAAATGTATATCCGCCTTTAGAAAAATAGCCTTTTGCGACTTCGGGTTCAACTGCAATGCTTGGCTTGTCCAAATAAATGCACGTTGATAATCAATATAATCGCAGAACACACAAGCACAATCATAACAAAAATCCGAATTGTTGCGTTCTTCATTTTGATAGGCACTTAGCAACAGTTCATGTGCTTCGTCATTACGGTTTTGTTTGATAAGAATTTCAGCATCAAGAAAAAACACCTCGGTTTCTTTATTCTCCGTAATTTGTTCTCGAATCATCAAGGCGTTCTCAATATTTCCCTGCGTTAGATGTTGACGCGCTCTAAATATGAGCGGATCGGTTGCACCGGGATGTAGTGCCAAGGCATAATCTATGCATCGATTAGCCTCGGCAGAATCACCATTTACGAGGTAATACTCGGCAATGTCCGTCAGTTCATCCGAATCAAGATAAACCGACGAACCCTTGCCCATCATTTCTTCATACCGTGCAAGGTTTTTCTTAAATTCCTCGCCTTCAAAGTATGACAAATCCTCTTCCCTCATAAATGGTCTAAATCCTTACTTATTTATCTTTTGCCAAGTATCCTTCAAACCTACAGTCTTATTGAACACCAATTTCTCGTTAGTGCTATCCTTGTCGTAGGTAAAATAACCGATGCGTTGGAATTGCAAATACTTCTTGTCTACTATTTCAGTTAGATATTTCTCTACATAGCAATTTTCCAACACCTTAAGTGAATCTGGATTCAAAAGGTCACGAAAATCACCTTCCTCTGCGGATGGATTTTCCACACTGAACAGGCGATCGTAAAGACGAACCTCTGCCGGTACACAATGGTCTTGGCTCAACCAATGCAAAGTTCCCTTCACACGACGGTCAGAACCCGGCATTCCGCTCTTGCTATTGGGATCGTATTCACAGAATACTTCCACCACATTGCCATTCTCATCCTTGCGACATCCGGTACATTTCACAATATAGGCATTCTTCAAGCGAACTTCATTTCCCGGAGTAAGACGGAAGTATTTCTTTGGAGCGTCCTCCATAAAATCATCAGCCTCAATCCACAAGTTTTTGCTAAACTCAATAATGTGAGTTCCCTCGTCAAGGTTTTCAGGATTATTTACTGCAGTCAATTCCTCTACCTGTCCGTCCGGATAGTTTGTAACTGTTAGTTTAATCGGATTCAACACAGCCGACACGCGAGTAGCTCTTGCATTCAAGTCTTCACGTACTGCAGCTTCCAGCATGGCAAAGTCGTTCAATGCCTCGTATTTGGTATATCCAATCATATCGATGAAACGACGAATGGATTCAGGAGAATATCCACGACGACGATAACCGCACAAAGTCGGCATACGAGGGTCATCCCATCCACGTACCAATCCTTCCTTAACAAGTGCCAACAACTTACGCTTACTCATCACAGTGTATGTAAGGTTTAAACGATTAAACTCAATCTGGCGTGGACGGTTATCTTCCAAATCTTGTCCCCCCTTCAACTCGTCGATGTAATGATCGTATAACGGACGGTGTGGTACAAACTCAAGAGTACAGATAGAGTGGGTTACACCCTCAAAATAATCGCTTTGTCCATGGGCAAAATCGTACATAGGATACGCTTTCCATTTGTTACCTGTGCGATGGTGTTCCTTATTGATGATGCGATACATAATCGGATCGCGGAAATGCATATTCGGATTGGCCATATCCAACTTGGCACGAAGCACCATGCTACCTTCTTCAACCTCTCCGCTGTTCATTTTGTAGAACAACTCCAGATTTTCTTCAATAGGACGGTCGCGATACGGACTGTTCTCGCCCGGAGTTGTGGGAGAACCTTTTTGAGCAGCAATCTGTTCGCTGGTTTGCTCGTCGATATATGCTTTTCCCTGCTTAATAAGTTCTACGGCAAAATCCCAAAGTTGTTGAAAATAATCTGAAGCATGATAAATATTGTTCCATTGAAAACCGAGCCATTGGATATCTTCCTTGATGGCCTCTACATATTCGTTATCTTCTTTTTCTGGATTTGTATCGTCGAAACGAAGGTTGCAAGTACCACCATATTGTTCTGCAATACCGAAGTCCATGCAAATAGCCTTAGCGTGTCCGATGTGCAGGTATCCGTTAGGTTCGGGCGGGAAACGTGTCTGCAACTTTCCACCGTTTTTACCGGCCTTTAGGTCGGTCTCTACTATTTCTTGTACAAAGTTCAAGCTCTTCTTTTCGCTTGTTTCTACGTTTTGATTTGTAGTTGTCATAAATATATTGCGTTTTCTTTTAGATTCTAACGTGCAAATTTACGATATTTTTTGCTATTTCATATAATGAAAAGCTGCGAAATGCGTACATCTGTAGTAAGATTATACCACAATTTATAACCATAAAAAGTAGGATAAGCAAATAGAATACGTACAAAAGGGTGATAAAGACTACTAATTCACCCTTTGTTTAATTCTTCCATCAAAAAACACAACTTGTAGAACTGAAATAATATCATGGATGGTTTTCTTCCAAGCAACTGCTTGCGTATACGACCTTTAGAAATTCGGAACAAGAAAGATATCAAGTAATTACCCCCACATTGTTTCACACATCGAGCCCATTTTGCCACGCCAATTTGCATACGAATTTCCTCCGGTAGACGGCTCAAGGTACGCATGGCTGTTTCCGTTTTTTTTAGAAACACATCGCTTCGGTCTATACCCGTATGCAGCAATGTATTGTCTATGTGCACTACACTTACTCCGATTCGCTGTAGCGACATGGCCATCAATGCATCCTCATAACCATACTCGTTGCATCGTTCGTCAAAATCACATTTCATGAACACCGAGCGATGAGCCAGAAGATTAAAAGCAGAGAAAAAAGAGTAGGGATGTTTGCTTCGCCACTCCACCTTACGTTTATGTTGTACACTATGTTCGTACATCAAACGAAGTTCGTAACCATGTGTAATTCTATGTGGATGAACAATCCCACCTATCACCACATCAGCCAGATTTCGATTTTGCCAATATGTCTCCACAAAATCCTCATGAACCACCTCTGCATCACTATCCATAAACACCACCCATTCACCACGTGATTCATTCAACAATATGTTGCGCACTGCTGCATAACCTTTGTTTATGGGAAGTACCACCAGACGAACATGCTTGCTTTGCAACGACGATATACCGCGTTCTAATTCGGTCACAATAACACGATTAGGCGAGCCATCGTCCACAACCACAATCTCAAACTCAAAGTCAATGCACTTGTTCTGCAACGCAATACATTGCAGAAATATATCATTAATAAGTTTCAGACAATCAAAGTTATATGTAGGAATAAGAAAGGAAAGCATGAACAGGTCATTCTTATTGTTTAATGCAAAAATAATTATTTATATATAAATGGCACAAACTATACACGATTTATTTCATAAAAAACACACCGTGGTGTAGTACCCTTCTACACGTACGTCTTCTTGCAACGAGGCGTACACGGAAAGTTAACGACATCACGGTGTGTTTTTAGCACAAACTCCAACTCATTTCGTCGTCGACGTATAGAGTTGGAGTTTCACCTAAATATTTTCCAAAAAGGAACACGAGGTATTTGACTATCCAAGGACGTTTGGAGTATACATCGTGTCCGACATAGTATTTTATATAAATATGTATTTCAAGATAAAGATAATCGCCAAAATAATCATTGTTGGAGTTAGCTTACGTAACTTTCCGCAGAGTAAATTCAGAAATACGTAGAGAATCATAGCCATTAGAATGCCATTGGAAATAGAGTAGGTCATCGGCATCAAAATCAAACATATAAATGCCGGTACACTCTCTGTCAAATCGTCAAAAGGAATATGACGAATGGGGTCAATCATCAACAAACCCACAATAATGAGCACAGGTGCTGTAGCTGCAGCCGGAATTGAAAGAAATAATGGTGAGAAAAACAGCGTCACTACGAAACAACATCCAATGACAAATGCTGTAAGCCCGCTGCGGCCACCAACCGAAACTCCCGAAGCGCTCTCGGCAAATGTAGTGGTAGTGGAGGTTCCCAACATGGCACCGGATGCGGTACCAATGGCATCCGCCATAAATGCTTGCTTGATACGGTAAATACTGCCATCTTCATTTACCAAGTTGGCTTTAGTACAAACACCCACGAGCGTTCCCACAGTGTCGAAAATATCAAAAAAGAGTAGAGTAGAAACAGCAATAAGCATATCAAGCGTAAAA
>JAFOXE010000037.1 GCA_017425765.1 Paraprevotella sp.
TGGCAATGAACTCCTTCTTCACAAAGAAAATCGCAATCAGGCACAAACAGCGTTCCTTTTTCATCGGTATTGTATTGGTTGATGAGGCTTGCTTCGTTAAAATGATAATAAGCTTTCAATCCGCTCAAATAATCGCCAGCAGGTATAATCTCTTTCTGAGCATTTACCTTGTATGTGTGCTCCCAGCAATAGTTTCCACAACTTATTTGTGCCGTCAGGTCCACGGGGGTGATTTCTGCTTTTGGTGCATATTTTCCACTTTCGCTGATTACGTCCGGATTGGATGATGTCCATTTCAAGGTTGCTCCATAGGAGGTAGGTTGTTGTAAGGCGATGTTTTTGGTAATGGTTTCCCCGCTCTTTATGGGGAATTGAATGTTCTTTATGTTATAGGCTACGGAATATTGGTCGTACATTCTTGCTCCCCATACGTTTACACCTTTGTCCGACACGGCCGTAAAGCACAACATCTTGATGTGTGAAGGATCAAGGTGTTGCTCTATCCATACACCCTTGTAGGTTGTTCCGTTCAAGGAAATGGTGGCATACGATGTTCCGTTTGTGGTGTTCCATGTGCCGGTCATTGCTCCACTGATGGTGCCATCTATGTTTAGTGTAATGGTTATGGGGGTTATTTCTTCGTATTCCTCGTGGTTCATGCCGTATTTGTGAATCATTATTTGATACTCTCCGGCGATTTCTTCTTTTGAGAACTTCTCACGAGTTGCAATACTGTCATTATTGGCAGTTTCGCCCTTGAACTCAAAGGGGGCGGCCACCAACCAACCGTTTGATGTGGTAAAGAGTTGATGTGTTCGCACCAAATGTCCAACCGTACCATCGTTGAATTTTGTGTGATACACCACAAAGGAGCGTCCTTGGTCGTCTACAATGGCTGAGTTATGACCTTGTGCACATTCTCCCACATTCATCAATCCCCATTGGTTGTAACTACCCAATAGTTTCTCGCCTCGGTCAGATGTTGCGCCGGCACCGTAATTCAGTTGCCAAGATGTAAAAATGGCGCTAATTCCTTGTGTATCTGCATAGGGTCCATCAGGTTTCTCCGAGCGGAAGACTCTCATTTCGTAACCTCCGTCGGGCGCATATCCGCCGTACGAAACGAACAAATAGTAGTAATTCCCGATATGTTGAATATATGCTCCTTCGCCCGATACATAATATCCTCCTGCTATTTTTTTCCCAAAGTATGGGTCGCTTGTCACGCCTGCCCCCTTTGAACTATAGTTACTTGGATAGTTCACGGTGTAGTCGCGCAGTCCGGTTTTCTCATCCAATTCCAACATATAGATACCGCCCGACCACGATCCGTATGCCATCCAAAGGTTTTCTTCATTATCGTAGAACACACAAGGGTCAATGGCGTGAGGCCAATAGGTGCCCCATGAATTGCCCTTATTGTATCGATCGGGCAATCCGTTTTGTGTTCCCAATGCGATTTCCAAGTCAGTATGTCGGTATGAGATCCGTTCGTCGGTGTTGTTGATGAAACCGCTATACACCACCGGTCCTTGATATACATACGGCCCTTCGGGGTTGTCGGCTGTCAACAATATGATGCAAGAGTTCCATGTTGGTCCGTTTAGGCTCAGATAGTAACACCATTTTTGCATCGTTGGGTTGTACACCACGTCCGGAGCCCACATATTTCCATCTGTGGTCCAAGATTGTCCATTGTCGGGCGAGGGTAGGGCGCAATGCCATGCCTGTGCATCAAAATTGCCAAATGTAATGTTTTTTACATCGCTGCCTACAAGGGCTTTTACTTGTTTGGTTTGGTTTGTCTTGAAGGCCTCATTGAATGAGGCGCTTACCACTTGTCCGTTCTCATTGATGACGCCAAACAACTTGGAATTGTTTACTGATGTCCAATTGTATGCATCGTTCGATTTGCCCACACCGCAATGCGATCCGAATATGTAATATAGTTTTTGTTTCTGATCAAACACGATGGAAGGGTCGTGTATGCTCACGGTGGAATGGCTGTGCGTTTTACACATTTCGGTGGCTTCGGCCGAGGTGATTATGATTTTTGCATTTTCATCTTGTGCCTGAATGGTCAGGGTTGATATTGCATATAGTATAAAAAACAATATGTGAATTTTCTGGGTGTTTTTCATATAGCCAATAGTTTGTCAAGTGTATTCATTTGGTCAAAGATACATTAAAGTAACGAAAGAGGAGGTAGGATAACAACGGAAATTTATTTATTCACGTTGAGAGAATGGGTTTTATTTGTTCTATATGGTTTTATTCCATTGATTTCCTGTTTTATCGGATGTGTTAAAGGGAAAGAATATGGTAAGGCGTAGCACTTTTATCGTGATACCCTGATTGTGGATAAAAGTAAAGTTGTGTGAGAGTATGATTTATTTGCAGGGAAACATCAAGAAAAAAGCGAGGTAGGAACTTTTTAATTCCTACCTCGCTTTACTTTTGGTTGCGGAGACCCGACTCGAACGGATGACCTCCAGGTTATGAGCCTGGCGAGCTACCAACTGCTCCACTCCGCGATATACGCTTCTGCGTGATTGCGAGTGCAAAGGTAGGCAATTATCTTTAATCGTGCAAGTGTTCGTGCGAAAAAATCCGAATTTCGTGCGTTTTGTGTGTTATGAGATTCACTTTTCAGTTAGCTAAGCAACTAATTTTTAGCAAGAAACGATGAATATTTGAAAATAAAATCTTGTGATTGTAAAAGAAAACTACTACTTTTGCTTTTGTTATGGCGGTTTCCAAGACAAAATTAAAGTTAGTAGACGTTGCACGACAGTTGTTTGCAAAGAATGGTATGGAAAATACCACGATGAACGACATTGCCCAAGCTTCGGGCAAGGGTCGCCGTACGTTGTACACCTACTTTAAGAGCAAGGATGAAATTTACTATGCTGTTATTGAGGGCGAAATGGAACGCATCTACGATAAGATGACCGAGGTGGCCGAGTCGAAAACCGAGCTTGAGGAAAAGTTGGTAAGTATGGTTTACACCCACTTGGACTTGATGAAGCAAGCGGTAATTCGCAATGGTAATCTTCGTGCCGAGTTCTTCCGTAACATTTGGGCTGTAGAGAAGGCGCGCAAGCACTTTGATCAAACGGAGATTAAGATTTTCGCCGAAATCTTGGAACAAGGCTCCAAAACGGGTCGATTTGAGGTAGACAATGTTGCTTTGTTGGCCGATGTATTGCACTATTGCGTAAAGGGTCTTGAAGTACCTTATATATATGGTCGTTTGGGTAAGGATTTAACCATGACCACCAGCCGACCGATTGTAGAAAAGATCGTGTACAGACTTTTGGGATTATAAGTAAAACATACCAAAATAAAACGAATAAAGTATGGGACTATTAACAGGAAAAACAGCGCTTGTAACAGGCGCAGCGAGAGGAATCGGTAAGGCAATTGCTTTGAAGTTTGCTGCAGAAGGAGCCAATGTGGCTTTCACCGATTTGGTTATAGACGAGAGTGGTTTGGCCACTGAGGCCGAGATTGCTGCTTATGGTGTTAAGGCAAAGGGTTACGCTTCTAACGCAGCCGATTTTGCACAAACCGAAGAGGTGGTAAATCAAGTAAAGGCCGATTTTGGTTCAATCGATATTCTTGTAAACAACGCAGGTATCACCAAGGATGGTTTGATGTTGCGTATGACTGAGGCACAATGGGATGCTGTTATTGCCGTAAATCTAAAGTCGGCATTCAACTTCATTCATGCTTGTACTCCGATTATGATGCGTCAAAAGGGTGGTAGCATCATCAACATGGCTTCCGTAGTGGGTGTACATGGCAATGCAGGTCAGTGCAACTATGCAGCGTCAAAGGCCGGTATGATTGCTTTGGCAAAATCTATAGCTCAGGAGATGGGTGCCAAGGGTATCCGTGCCAATGCCATTGCTCCGGGATTCATCGAAACTGCCATGACAGCAGCGTTGCCCGATGATGTTCGCGCTGAGTGGTGCAAGAAGATTCCTTTGCGTCGTGGCGGTACTACCGAAGATGTGGCCAACGTGGCAACATTCTTGGCTTCTGATATGTCTTCTTACGTAACGGGCCAGGTAATTCAGATTGACGGTGGTATGAACATGTAATTGGCATGACCGTTTTATACGAAGACAACCATATCATTATCGTTAACAAGAGCAGTTCGGAAATTGTACAAGGTGATAAAACCGGTGATGTTCCGCTCTCAGAAACGGTAAAGATGTATATAAAAGAAAAGTATCACAAGCCGGGGAACGTGTTCCTCGGCGTTGTGCATAGATTAGACCGCCCCGTCAGTGGGGTGGTTGTTTTTGCTCGCACCGGAAAGGCTTTATCGCGATTGAACGAAATGTTTCGCACCAAGGATGTGCATAAGACTTATTGGGCTTTGGTGAAGGACAAGCCGGTGAAGTCCGAAGGAACTTGTCGCGATTGGATGATTCGCAACGAGAAACAAAATAAAAGTTACGTAAGTCGTGAGGGTGTAAATGGGGCAAAAGAAGCCATTCTCGACTATAAACTTATTGGCCACACCGACCGCTATCATTTGTTAGAAGTGCAGTTGCATACCGGTCGTCATCATCAAATTCGTTGCCAATTATCGCACATGGGTTGTCCCATTAAAGGCGATCTTAAGTATGGCTCGCCACGTAGTAATCCAGATGGGAGCATCTGTTTGCATGCTCGCCGTGTAGAGTTTGTTCACCCCGTGTCTAAGGAAACCATTAGTGTAGAAGCTCCATTGCCGGACAGCCCTGTGTGGAAGGGAATTCAACTTCTGCAAGAAAGCTAATCCACGTCAACTCGATTCTACACATTTTTTGACTACATACAAATAAAGCACCGAACACATCAGTCTCAGGTTGTGTGTTCGGTGCTTTATTGTATATAAGGTATAGAATCCTATTTACTTTCTTCTCTTCACTTTTACAGGAGCTACACCCTCGTGCGTAGGAACGACGGGGCGAATGGTTCCGTCTTCATTAAATTCCATGCGGTTGATGCAAGTCTGACGGTGGAAACCCGGTCCTTTCTCGCGTGGTAAGTAGTTCTTATTGATTCGGTGGTATACAATATACCATTCATCCTTTCCGGGAAGTTGTAAGATGGAGTTGTGTGCCGGGCCATAAATCTCTTTCTCAGCATCTTGAATTAAGATTACCGGTTTCTCGGCAACTTTTATAGGTCCAAGTGGTGAGGTCGAGGTGCCATAAGCCACGTGATAATTAGGTGAGCCGGTGTCGTCCACGCTCCATAAAAAGTAATACAATCCGTTTCGGTAGAATACGTAGGGAGCTTCGCGATATGCATAGTCCTGCAGCGTGCCGCCCTCTGGTGTCATCAAGGTTTCGGTTTCTTCTTTAATGCTTGTCATGTCTTCGTTCAGTTCGGCGCCTGCCATATATCCGTTACCCCAATACAAGTAGCTCTTCCCGCTTACGGGGTCTGTAAATACGTCTACATCTATTTGTTGTCCGTGACGTTGCCCTTTGGGCAAGCGATTGATAATGGGGCGTCCGAAGTCGGTAAACGGACCGGTGGGGTGGTCGGCCATAGCCACACCGATGGCCTTGCCATGACGAGTATTTCCGCTGTAATAGAAATAGTATTTGTACGAACCATTTACCTCCTTCTCCTCAATACATGGAGCCCATGCATTTCCGTCCGACCAAGGAACTTGGTCGGTTCCCAAGTCCAGCATAATGCCCTCGTGACGCCAGTCGGTCAGGTCCTTGGAGCTGAACACTGTGAAGTAATATCCCGACCATCCGGGTGCACCGTCGGTAGTGGAATAGATGTAGAATTGGTTTGTTTTTTTTGAGTAAAGCACTTCCGGGTCGGCGTGAAACTCCGGCAAAATCGGATTTCCACTTGTGCGTTTTTGTGCATCGACCACTTGTGCGCTGCAGAATAATGCGGCAAGTGCCACCATTAGTTGAGTGTGTCTTTTCATAGATATAATGTTTGGGTTTATTTTGTTTTAGGTTTTGTATTTTAGCATCCCATGGCCTCGCGATAGAAGTCTAGCATTTCCATAATTTCCTCCTTCGTGGCCTCTTGGTTTATTTGTATGTCGCCTATATCTTTTAATAA
>JAFOXE010000038.1 GCA_017425765.1 Paraprevotella sp.
GAATGATAAACCAAGACTAGGATTTAATGCCTACGGCGTGGCACTCTTTCTGTTCGCCCAGAAAGGTGCCCCAAAGACGGCTCTCAAGAGCACCTACGGTTCTCTTGATAATCTTTCCCTTGTCGCCGACGCATATCAATCTGGCGGTACACAAGTGAATACAAAATCTCTCACATATATTTTCATGCTTGAATGCCGCTTTAATAGCTTACGGCGATTACTTATAAGAATATCGTGTGAGTTAACTTTTGCAATTCCTGATTTGCTGTCTCATGAAGCTGAAAATTAAAGTATAAAACAAAAAGAATATTTTTTATATGAAAAGTTAGTTGTTGAACCTTTGCTTCCTATTCGGCAAAAAAGACAACCGAGCACCACTCGCGTGTTTGTGCTTAGAAAGTCATGTTGGTGATGGGTGCTCCCTTAGGCTTTGGTGTCCGAGAAAAGAAAAGTAAGCGAGTAAAGGGAGTGATAACTAAGAGAACCGTAGGTGCTCTTAGTCGTGCTCTTTCGGTTACCTTTCTGCACGGGCAGAAAGAGTAACACCCCGTAGGGATAAAGCCGAAATTACGGCTTATCTCTTCCTGCCGTCAGGCACGGTGTTTGCCGACCCCGCGTCTTGTTGAATTTGTACAAGTAAGCCCCACGTTTTGACCCCAATTTATCTATTTGGTCTGTCTTTTCAATGAACGACATTTCATTGACACGTTTACGGAAGTTGCGCTTGTCAATGGCTTCGCCTAGGATTGCTTCGTACAACGATTGAAGTTGACTTAAGGTGAACAACGAGGGTAGGAGATTGAATCCAATCGGTTCTCTCGAAATTTTCTTCTTCAACAAGGCACGTGCTTTTTCCACCATTTCGCTATGGTCGAAGAACAAGTTGGGAAGATTATCAATGCTTTCCCAATGTGCATTGTATTGATGTTTTAACTCGTGGTTGCACTTGTCGATATCGAGCAATGCATAGTAGGCCACAGAAACCACTCGGGCTCCCGGATCTCTATCCACTGCACCGAAAGCACCCACTTGCTCCATATACACTTCGCTTAATCCTGTCAAGTCGTAAAGTACACGTTTGGCTGCATCATCAAGGCTTTCGTTTTCTTGCACAAATCCACCCATTAACGACCATTCACCTTTGAACGGCTCAAAATGTCGTTGTTGTAGTAAAAGTTTTAGGTTTCCTCGCTGAAAACCGAAAATGATGCAGTCCACAGCGAGGAAAAATTTTGCATTTTGACTATAAAATGTAGATAACATTTATAAATCAATTTGATTGATTATTTACCAGAAGTACCAATAGAAAGCAGCTGTAATGCAAAGGATGATGATTGAGTGAATAACATCCCACTTATTCCAACTCTTTCTAGTAGCTTCAATTTGTTCAGGTGTACCAGTACCGAACACAAGCCCTTTGATTTTTTCTGCTGAAGGTGCAGGTGTTGCCAAGCTCACTGCCACTACAATGATGCAGCATACCAACAACATCCAGCCGCAGAAGAACAACCAGTTCAAGTCGTAGAATACATACTTAAACATGCTGTCGGCAGCATCAGGAACATTACTATAATATACCTTGGCACCCAAACGAGTCAAACCGATGATAAGACCGGAAATCAAACCCCACATACCGCCTTGAGCAGATGTACGTTTCCAGCAGATACCCAACAAGAAGGCAGCAGCAATACCCGGAGCCAACACCGATTGAACATCTTGCAAGTAGGTGTACAATACATCACCCACACTGCGCATTACAGGAATCCACAAGATACCCAATGCCACAATTACCACGGTTGCTATTTGACCGATAACCACAAGTTGTTTTTCCGGAGTTTGCGGACGGAAACGCTTGTAGAAGTCGATGGTGAACAACATAGCAGATGAGTTGAACAAAGATGCCAATGAACTCATTAACGCAGCCAAGATACCGCATACCACAACACCCTTAACACCGGCAGGCAACAACTTAGCCACCAAAGTTGGGAATGCAGCATCGGCATTGTGTGCGCCACTGCTCAATAAAGGAAGGAAGTTACCACCATTCTTCACATGGATGGCGTATGCAATCATACCCGGAATAAGGAACAAGAACACAGGCAACAACTTCAAGTATGCACCGAAGATGGCACCACGACGAGCTTCCTTCTGGTCCTTACCTGAAAGCACACGTTGAACGATGAATTGGTCGGTACACCAATACCAGAAACCGATGATGCTGGAACCAATCAACGCACCCAACCAAGGATATTGTGGATCGCTGTTGTCGCGCATCAAATGAATCATAGTGCCTTGTGCACCCTCGTAAGCAGGTGTTACATCGCACAATCTCATCATTTCGTCCCAACCGCCAAGTTCCTTAAATCCTAACCATAGGATAACTGCAGAACCCAAAAGTAGGATAGGGGTTTGAAGCACTGAAGTGTAAAGAACAGACTTCATACCTCCTACAATAGTGTACAATGCTGTAATAACAACCAAGCCGATGGCAGCAATCCAGAAGAAATCAATACCCCACATTTCTTCGATACCGAACACTTGTTGGAACACCAAACCGCCGGCATAAACCGTTACAGCCACCTTGGTCATTACGTAGCTGATTAGAGAAATAAGTGACAACAAGGTACGTGATTGAGGGTTGTAACGACGCTCCAAGAACTCTGGCATGGTGAGCACCATACTGCGTTCATAAAATGGAACAAACACCCATCCGAGAATCAAAATCATCCAACCTTGAATTTCCCAGTGAGCCATAGCCATACCTGAAGATGCACCGGCACCGGCAAGGCCGATAAGGTGCTCTGAACCAATATTTGAAGCAAAGATGGA
>JAFOXE010000039.1 GCA_017425765.1 Paraprevotella sp.
ATTTGGGTGCATGCAACAAGGATAATGTTACAAAGAAAAGTCATCCAGATAACACGTTTTGCTGTGTGGTAACCCCATATCTCGGTCAGTACATCGCCCAACATGTATGCAAAGGGAAATGTAATGGTTCCGGCATCAAAATATGCAATGCCAAAGAAACTCACCACCTTGACGGCCATGGTGTTAGATACGAGATAAAGCGTTACGAAAAGCGCGGTAACAATCATCAACGGCGTTCCGTTGATGTTTCGGTTTTTGAAAGGGTTTTCCGATACCTTGTCCATAATGTTTTGTTTTGTTCACTGCAAAGATATATTATCATGTCAATACAACGCAAATTCGAGGAACAGAATTAAGATTTTATAGCATAATGATGTAAATAGTCCAAAATTTGCTTACACCTATTTATATATGTCTGTTTTATAAACATTGTAAAGTAAGAAAAAGGTTTTTGCCGATTGTGTGTAAGTGTACCATTGTGTTAAGCTTGTTTTTTGTCGTTGAAGTGGCAGTTTTTTGATAAAATATGTTCTTTTTAGTCTAATTCATATTTAGATTGTTTCTAAAAGAAGTTTTGTTGGCATTTCAAACCTCGCATAAATACACGTGTTTTGAAATCTATTGTGCTTAAAAACAGAATTTTGTTTCATTTACAATTTCTTTTTTATATCTTTGCAGCTCGAATTAGGATTATTAGTTTATGGTAAGTGAAAAGATGTGCCCGGATTACATATTCGAATCCAGTTGGGAGGTATGTAATAAGGTGGGTGGAATATATACTGTATTGTCAACCCGTGCGAAGACACTTCAGGATGCGATGCCTGATAAGTTGATATTCATTGGACCCGATTTTTGGGCAGGTAAAGAAAATCCCTTGTTCATTGAGGATGCCACTTTGTGGGCAGATTGGAAGGTGAAAGCCGAGAACGAAGGTTTGCATGTTCGTACCGGTAGATGGAACATCCCGGGCAAACCTTGTGTAATTTTGGTGGATTTCAATCCGTTTTACACCATCAAGAATGATATTTATGCCGCTTTATGGAATGAGTACCAAGTGGACTCGTTGCATGCTTATGGCGATTATGATGAAGCTTCAATGTTCTCGTATGCTGCCGGTAGAGTAGTAGAATGTTTCTATCAATACTACTTAAGCGAAGAGGATAAGGTTGTGTATCAAGCACATGAATGGATGACCGGTTTAGGTGCCTTGTATGTGCAAAAGCACGTTCCGGAGATTGCCACCATTTTTACAACTCATGCTACAAGTATCGGTCGTTCAATCGCCGGTAATAACAAACCATTGTACGATTATCTGTTTGCTTATAATGGTAATCAAATGGCAGATGAGTTGAACATGCAATCAAAACATTCTATCGAACGTCAAACGGCACACAATGTAGACTGCTTTACAACAGTTAGCGATGTAACAGACAACGAATGCCGTGAATTGTTGGATAAGCCGGCCGACGCAGTGCTTATGAACGGCTTTGAAAGCAATTTCGTGCCTAAAGGTGTGGCCTTTACAAACCGTCGTAAGAAGGCACGTGCCAAGATGTTACAAGTGGCCAATGCATTGTTGGGTACAAACATGACAGACGATGTGATGATTGTGGCAACAAGTGGACGTTATGAGTTCAAAAATAAGGGTATTGATGTTTATTTGGAAGCGTTGAATCGTTCATTGAACGATGAAAACTTGCAAAAAGAGGTGCTCGCATTTGTGGAAGTTCCCGGTTGGATGGCCGGTCCTCGTGAGGACTTGCAAGAGCGTTTGGCTGAAGGTAAGGAATTCGATACTCCGCTCGAGAATCCGTTTATTACACACCGTTTGCACGACATGGCAAACGACCACGTAACCAACATGTTGAAACGTTTCAATATGCAAAATCGTCCGGAAGATAAGGTGAAGGTGATCTTCGTTCCTTGCTATTTGGATGGCGTGGATGGTATCTTTAATATACCTTATTATGATTTGTTGATTGGTAATGACCTTTGTGTTTACCCCTCATACTATGAACCATGGGGATATACTCCACTTGAAAGTGTAGCCTTCCACATCCCATGTGTTACCACAAGTCTTTCCGGCTTTGGAATGTGGGCAAACACGTTGAAAGGCGGTGAAAGCGAGTTGGTAGATGGCGTAAAGGTTATCAACAGAACCGACTACAACTATTCGGAAGTTGCAGAGCAAATCAAAAACACATTGGCAGAGTTTTCTGCTTACAACGAGAAAGAAGTAAAGGCAGTTCGTAAGAAAGCAGCTCTCATTGCAGAGAAGGCTTTGTGGAAGAACTTCATTACATATTATTATGACGCTTACGACATCGCTTTGCGCAACGCGGCGAAACGTATGCAAGAAGAGAATTAAAAAGAATTTATAAATAATCAATTTTAGAGAACTATGAAGATTAAAGCAAGTAACTCTAATGCGGCTAACTGGAAAACCGTTACGGTTAAATCTCGTATCCCTGAGGAGTTAAAGAAACTTGAAGAACTTGCCCGTAATATGTGGTGGGCATGGAATCATGATGCACGTTCACTTTTCCGTAGCTTGGACGAGGAATTGTTCGAGAAGGTAGGCGGTAATCCGGTGCTTCTTTTGGAGCGCTTGAACTTCGAGAAGATGGAAGAATTGGCTAAGGACAAGGCCATCATCAAGAAGATGAACGATGTATATGCTTCTTTCCGTGAGTACATGGATGTGAAGCCAAATGCTAAGCGTCCTTCTGTAGCATACTTCTGCATGGAGTACGGTTTGAACCAAGTGTTGAAAATCTACTCTGGTGGTTTGGGTATCTTGGCAGGCGACTATCTAAAGGAAGCTTCTGATAGTAATGTTGATATGTGTGCCGTGGGCTTCTTGTACCGTTATGGTTACTTTACTCAAAGCCTATCTATGGATGGTCAGCAAGTGGCCAACTACGAAGCACAAAACTTCGGTAGTCTTCCTATCGAACAACAGATGGACGAAGACGGAAAGCCTCTTGTTGTAGACGTACCTTATATGAACTATATGGTTCATGCATACGTATGGCGTGTGAATGTAGGTCGCATCAAGTTGTATCTTTTGGATACAGATAACGATATGAACTCTGAGTTCGATCGTCCTATCACTCATGCTCTTTACGGTGGTGATTGGGAGAA
>JAFOXE010000040.1 GCA_017425765.1 Paraprevotella sp.
TCAACAGAAAGGCATGCTATGGAAACCAATGGGCACGCACTGTAGATGGCAGATGGATACCTGTAACAAAAGGACGTTTTACTTGTGATGCTACGGGACGTCAGAACCAACGTCTTGACTACGATGGAGGATTGTCTGGAGATAGTTTCTTCCTATCCATGGGTGGTTTCTTTGACGACCACATGACATTCGGCACTATTTTTGAGCGCAAAGGCAATATTACAGAGGCGCCCAACATCGATTTCTCTACACTCGAATAACAGCATTCCAACAGCATAACATAAAAGGCCTCCCACCTACCAATAAAGGAACACGAGGTACATCCAAAAACATTTCTCCCCCGAACAGCCACACAAAGGCTGTTCGGGGGAGATTCATTTCTGCACCACAACACATCGTCGCCACACCCCTCCCACACGCACACCACTTCCCCACCTCAAAACACACCGTGGTGTGAGTACACCCTACACGAGCATATCGCGCCCGCAAGGCGTACGTCTAAGTGTATCTCACACGCACGCGTGTTTTGAGGGCAGATGCTCGCCTCGTTCGAACGGAGTATAGAAGTGCATGGTAAAGGGCGTTGGAAACCCTGTATCCGTTCTAATAGGGGATAACTCCTCCCCGTATTAGAGCAACACTCTTGCGCAAAGGATACTCGGTACGCATCCGGATAAGAACACAAAAACATCCCCACAAGTTCTCATGTATCGGAACATGTGGGGATGTACTGTATCAAAAGGGAAAATCGTTTAATCGATTTCCTCATCGGCCTCGTAACCGCCCATTTCGCGGATGGCGTTCTTCAGCATAACGTATTGCTGGAACAGATGGTTTACGGGCACCTCGTCGGCGGTGTAATCGTGCATCGGACTCTTAAGATAGAAACTCAGGAAACGCTGCGTTCCGTAACGGTCGGCACGGGCTGCTAAGTCGCTCAGCAACACCAAATCGAGGCAAAGGGGAGCTGCAAGAATGGAGTCGCGGCACAAGAAGTTAATCTTGATTTGCATGGGGTAACCCATCCATCCAAAAATGTCTATATTGTCCCAACCTTCTTTGTTGTCGTTGCGAGGAGGATAGTAGTTGATGCGAACTTTATGGTAATAATCAGTATAAAGATCGGGCTGTTCCTCAGGAACAAGTATGGACTCAAGGGTAGAAAGTTTGCTAACCTCCTTTGTGCGGAAATTGGCAGGTTCGTCTAACACCAAACCGTCGCGGTTGCCTAGAATGTTGGTGGAAAACCAACCCGAAAGACCTAAGCAGCGAGTACCGATGATGGGAGCAAAGCCCGACTTAACCAACGTTTGTCCGGTTTTGAAGTCTTTTCCGGCAATGGGCATTTTAGTCTTCTCGGCAAGTTGCCACATAGCGGGGAAATCGACCGTTGTATTAGGGGCACCCATGATGAAAGGAGCGCCTTCCATCAGAGCAGCATAGGCATAGCACATAGAGGGAGCGATGTGTTCCTTATCGTCGGCCTTCATAGCTTGTTCAAAGGCAGCTAATGAGCCATGAATCTCGTCCACCACTGGCACATATATCTCAGTAGAAGCAGCCCAAAGAACTACCACACGGGCACAATCATTCTCTGCCTTGAAGCGACGGATATCATCACGGATCTGCTCCATCATATCCCAACGATTGGCACACGTCTTTACATTGTTACCCTCCAAACGGCTGGCATAGGCAGGATCGAAGGCCGCCGGCATGGGCACAATTTTTTCTAATTCGTCCTTGACAGGTTTGATGTCGCGGTAGCGCAACACCTCGGCATTGAGAGCAGCCTCGTAGGCATTGGCAGGATATACATCCCACGCTCCAAACACCATATCGCTGAGCGATGTCAAAGGTACGATTTCACCATAATGAAGATATTGTTTCTCGGCTCCCTTACCCACACGAATTTTGTCGTATTGGGTCATTGAGCCTACTGGCTTGGACAAGCCCTTGCGAGCCATAAGGACACCGGTTATGAAGGTGGTGGTAACTGCACCCAATCCCACACAAAGTACACCGAGTTTACCGTCTGCCGGCTTTACGTTTGTTTGTTTCATATTTCCCTTTATCTTTGATTTATTATTGTATAACCTTTGGTCTTTGACCGACATCCCGACATTCCCCAAGCATAATAGGAGTGCAAAGAGAACGCATGCCGACAAAAATCATACAATAATCGCAAAAACATTTAACACGGACAAAATAATCGCCTTAAACCCTCTTAAAAAAGCTCAAAAGAACGAGAAAAGGCACAAATATGTACAAAAAACACGTAGAATAAGAAAAAAGAAATCCTCCGAACAGCCGAGATTCATCAGCCATTCGGAGGATTTCCGTTAAGAGATGTATTCTAATGGTTTTCTCACTACCCTCAAAAGAAGATAGAGAGAAAACCGAAAGTTAACTATTGTGCATCGTCCATATCAAGAATTGACTTGCGATTGGCAAAGGCACGATCGTAATCTTCCTTACTGCCTACCACAATCTTATCGAATTCGCGCAAACCGGTACCGGCAGGAATCAAGTGACCGCAAATCACATTTTCCTTCATACCTTCCAAGCGGTCTGACTTAGCACGAATAGCGGCTTCGTTAAGAACCTTAGTAGTTTCCTGGAAGGAAGCAGCAGACATGAAGCTTGATGTTTGAAGAGCTGCACGTGTGATACCTTGCAAGATTTGAGTTGATGTAGCAGGAACTGCATCGCGAACCACAACCAACTTCAAGTCCTTACGCTTCAAAGTAGAGTTCTCATCGCGCAACTTGCGAGCGGTAACAATCATACCTGCTTGCATAGTCTCTGAATCACCAGCATCAATAACTACCTTCTTGCCCCAGATGCGATCGTTCTCCTCTGCAAACTCCAACTTGTCGACAACTTGTTGCTCCAAGAAGCGAGTATCGCCCGGTTCCTCAATCTGAACCTTGCGCATCATCTGACGAACGATGACTTCAAAGTGCTTATCATTAATCTTCACACCTTGCAAACGGTATACGTCTTGGATTTCGTTAACGATGTACTCTTGCACAGCTGTAGGACCCTTGATGGCCAAGATGTCGGCCGGAGTGATGGCACCATCTGACAACGGAGTACCGGCGCGAACATAGTCATTCTCTTGTACCAAGATTTGCTTCGATAGCGGTACCAAGTACTTGCGTACATCGCCCACCTTAGAGGTTACGATAATTTCACGATTACCACGCTTAAGCTTACCCATTGTAATCTCACCATCAATTTCAGATACCACTGCAGGATTTGACGGGTTACGAGCCTCAAACAACTCGGTCACACGTGGAAGACCTCCGGTGATGTCACCAGCCTTACCAACAGCACGTGGAATCTTAACCAAGACATCACCAGCCTTGATAGTTTGGTTGTCTTCAATCACCAAGTGGCCACCAATTGGCAAGTTATAAGTGCGGATAAGTTCTCCATTCTCGTCCAAAATATGAGCAGAAGGAACCTTTGTCTTATCCTTAGACTCGATGATAATCAACTCACGCAAACCTGTAGTTTCGTCGGAATCCACACGGTAAGTAACACCTTCGACAACATCCTCGAATACCACCTTACCTGAAGTTTCAGTAACGATTACGGCGTTGAACGGATCCCACTTAGCAATAAGCTTGCCCTTTTCTACCTTTTCGCCTTCTGAAACGTATAGAGTTGAACCGTAAGGAACATTTTGTGAAAAGAGTACAATACCTGTATTCACATCAACGAAACGTACTTCGGCCAAACGACCTACAACCATCTTAGCTGCTGCACCATTTTCGTCTACAATGTCTACTGTACGCAACTCCTCGAACTCGATCTTAGAATCATATTTAGCCACGATAGAAGCATTGGCTGCTGCATTCGAGGCCACACCACCGGCGTGGAACGTACGAAGTGTCAACTGTGTACCCGGCTCACCAATAGATTGTGCTGCGATAACACCAACAGCCTCACCCTTCTGAACCATACGGCTGGAAGCCAAGTTGCGACCATAACACTTCATGCAGACACCCTTCTTGCTCTCGCAGGTAAGCACTGAACGAATTTCAACACTCTCAATTGGAGAGTTTTCAATTTCTTTAGCCAAAGCCTCAGTGATTTCCTCACCGGCAGCCACAATCAACTTTCCTGTTGAAGGATGTATAATATCGTGTACAGACACACGACCCAAGATACGTTCTGATAGAGATGAAATCACCTCGTCACCATTCTTCAAAGCTGTGCAAACCAAACCACGCAACGTACCGCAATCTTCTTCGTTGATGATCACATCGTGAGATACGTCAACCAAACGACGAGTCAAGTAACCTGCGTCGGCAGTCTTCAATGCGGTATCCGCCAAACCCTTACGAGCACCGTGGGTAGAAATAAAATACTCCAACACGCTCATACCTTCCTTAAAGTTAGAAAGAATCGGGTTCTCGATAATTTGTGCAGTTTCGGCACCTGCTTTCTGAGGCTTAGCCATCAAACCACGCATACCAGAAAGCTGACTAATCTGACCTGCAGAACCACGGGCACCTGAATCCAACATCATGTATACGGCATTGAAACCTTGGTCAGCCTCGCGCATGGTCTTCATCAAGACACTTGAAAGATTATTGTTTACGTGTGTCCATGTATCAATAACTTGGTTGTAACGTTCGTTGTCGGTGATGAAACCCATTCCGTAGTCGTTGGTAATGCGCTCAATCTCCTCATTTCCTTTACGTACCAATTCTTCTTTCTCTTCGGGGATGATGATATCGCCCAAGTTAAAGGACAATCCACCATCGTAGGCCATCTTGTAACCCAAGTTCTTAATACCATCCAAGAACTCACAAGCACGAGCCACACCTACGGTCTTAATAACATCGGTAATGATACCACGCAAGGTCTTCTTAGAAATGATATCATTAAAGAAACCGACTTCTGTTGGTACAATCTCATTCACGATTACACGACCTACAGAAGTTTCAACCATCTTCTTTACTAGTTGGCCTTCTTCGTTCAAATCATCAACGATAACCTTAACCGGAGCATGAATATCTACACGCTTTTCGTTGTAGGCAATGATGGCCTCTTCAGGACCATAGAAAGTCAAGCCCTCACCCAAAGCACCCGGACGTAGTTTGGTTATGTAGTACAAACCTAACACCATATCTTGCGAAGGCACAGTAATAGGAGCACCGTTAGCAGGATTCAAGATGTTGTGTGATTGCAACATTAGCAATTGAGCTTCAAGAATAGCTTCGTTGCTCAACGGCAAGTGTACAGCCATCTGGTCACCGTCGAAATCGGCATTGAACGCAGTACATGCCAATGGGTGCAACTGAATAGCCTTACCCTCAATCATCTTTGGTTGGAAAGCTTGAATACCCAAACGGTGCAATGTCGGGGCACGGTTCAACAAAACAGGGTGTCCCTTCATCACATATTCCAAAATATCCCAAATGATTGGTTCCTTGCGATCAACAATCTTCTTTGCAGACTTTACAGTCTTTACAATTCCTCGCTCAATTAACTTACGAATGATAAATGGTTTGTATAGCTCGGCTGCCATCAACTTCGGCAAACCACACTCACCCATCTTCAATTCAGGACCTACAACGATTACCGAACGAGCAGAGTAATCAACACGCTTACCCAACAAGTTCTGACGGAAACGACCTTGCTTACCTTTCAACTTATCAGAAAGTGATTGCAAAGGACGATTAGCATCGGTCTTCACAGCACTACTCTTACGTGAATTGTCAAATAGGCTGTCAACAGCCTCTTGCAACATACGTTTCTCATTACGCAAAATTACCTCAGGAGCCTTGATTTCAATCAAACGCTTCAAACGGTTGTTGCGAATGATGACACGACGATACAAATCATTGATGTCAGAAGTGGCAAAACGGCCACCATCAAGCGGAACGAGCGGACGCAATTCAGGCGGAATTACAGGAAGAATCTTCATAATCATCCACTCAGGCTTGTTCTTATTACGGCTTGAACGGAAAGATTCTACGACTTGCAAACGCTTCAAGGCCTCGTTTTTACGTTGCTGAGCTGTATCGGAACCCGCACGATCACGCAATTCGTAAGACAACTTGTCCAAGTCTAAACGCACCAATAAGTCGTAGATAGCCTCGGCACCCATCTTGGCGATGAACTTGTTTGGATCGTTGTCGTCCAAATATTGATTTTCCTTTGGAAGTGTTTCCAACTTCTCAAGGTACTCGTCTTCAGTAAGCAAGTCATACTCTTGCAAACCTTCTTCTGCTAGAATACCCGGCTGAATAACTACATAACGCTCATAGTATATAATAGAGTCCAATTTCTTGGTTGGTAAACCCAAAAGGTAACCTATCTTGTTAGGCAAAGAACGGAAATACCAAATGTGGGCTACAGGTACCACCAATTGAATGTGACCAGAACGTTCTCGACGAACCTTCTTTTCTGTCACCTCAACACCACAACGATCGCAAACTATACCTTTGTAACGGATACGCTTATACTTACCACAATGGCATTCATAATCCTTTGTCGGACCAA
>JAFOXE010000041.1 GCA_017425765.1 Paraprevotella sp.
ATGGAGTTGCTTGCTGTGTCCTTTTGGGTGTTGAGTTCCTGCAAACCCTCCATGGCCTTCAGACCAAGCGGGGTGGCTGCATTGTCTAGTCCCAACATATTGGCAGAAAGGTTCATGAAAATGTTGCCAATTACAGGATGGTGTTTGGGTATCTCGGGGAATAGTTTGCAGAACAAAGGACTAAGCCACCGTGCCAATAAGCTTACCAATCCGCCTCGTTCGCCTATTTTCATGATGCCCATCCACAACGACAAGACTCCGGTCAGTCCGAGCGAGATTTCGAATGCCGTCTTCGAGGACGAGAATGTGGCGTCCATCAATGTAGGAAACACGTTTACATCGCCCCAAAACAGCAGCTTAATGACGGCCACCACGAAGGCAATGAAAAAGAATGCAATCCAAATGTAATTTAGAACCATATTGTTCTTATAAGTTCGTATTAGAAAGAACAAAAATAAGGCTTTTTTAGGATAAGATTCTTATATAGTTGCAAAAAAAAGCAAATGAAAAGCACTTGTTTTCAAAATGTGTATAAAAGATAACGCCGAGGGGAAAAAAGTAGGAGTATGATGTGATTCTTTAGCACCATACGTCCTCTTTTAGCCGTCTCGGCGGGTCGTGGTTTGATTATCCTGAATCAATCCTATATAGTCGTCAGTGGAATTTTATGCATCCACCGCGAGTCGTTCTTGAAGTTGCGACAGACTCATACCTCCGCTTGCTCGCCATTTCAGTTGGCCGTCTTTGAACAACATCATTGTGGGCACCGATTGTATGTTGTAGCTTGCTGCCAACAATTCGTTGGCGTCTACATCTATTTTGGCTATGCGTATAGTGTCGCCCATTTCAGCTTTTAATTGCTGTAGAATGGGGTGCATACGTTGGCACGGTCCGCACCATGTGGCATAAAAGTCAACAAGTACAAGTCCCGGACTGTTGATGAGCTGCTTATAAGTTTCTTTCTCCATAAAGAATCAAATTATATGTGTTGTGTTCTATTGAGTATGGTACAAAACCTGTACCTTTTTTCATGATGTCAGTTTGGTGTCCGATTCATTTAGCGAATATTAAGATGACCGACTTTTGTTTTAATCTTTGTTGGCGTTTGGCTGCTGACAACGCGTCAGTGACGTAGGTTGTCGATTGTCAGTACTGACAAGAATTCAGTATCTTTTTTGCCGAGGTGCAGAGGCTTTGAAATGCAGATGTAGATAGGGTAAAAAAAGACACCATGGTGTAGAGGGTGTCTACACCATGGTGTGGATGAAACAAGCCGTACGCCTTGATTCAACGACACCACGGTGTCTTTTTGTTGTAATGCAAATCCTTGAAAATCAACAAGAACAATACGGGTAAATCCCCTCGTAAAGTTTCTTCTTGGAAAAGAAAGAGAAATACAAGAAGGATGAGGGCGCGTTGAAAATCCTGTCGGTGTGAATAATCTTTTCGTGCGTATGTGCTTTTTTCGTGGAATTTTCTTAAGTTTGCAATCTATATGGAAGACAATTTTGACATACGTGAGCAGCAGTATTCTGCCAAGGAGCGTGACTATGAAAATGCTTTACGTCCATTGCGTTTTGAGGACTTCAGCGGTCAGGCTAAGGTGGTTGAAAATCTGCGAATATTTGTGGAGGCCGCCAAGTTCAGGGGAGAACCTCTTGACCATACTTTGTTACATGGTCCTCCGGGACTTGGTAAGACCACGTTGAGTAACATTATTGCCAATGAGCTTGGTGTGGGATTTAAGGTAACTTCCGGTCCGGTGCTCGACAAGCCCGGAGATTTAGCCGGTATCCTTACTTCTTTGGAGCCCAACGATGTGCTTTTTATTGACGAGATTCACCGTTTGAGCCCCGTGGTAGAGGAGTATCTATATTCTGCAATGGAAGACTACCGAATTGATATTATGATTGATAAGGGGCCTTCGGCACGTAGTATACAAATAGACCTTAACCCTTTTACATTGGTGGGCGCAACAACGCGCAGCGGCTTGCTTACGGCTCCGCTTAGAGCACGATTTGGTATCAACTTACATTTAGAATATTACGATGCCGAAATTCTGTCCACCATCATCCGTCGTTCAGCGGGGATTTTAAATGTCCCCATAGACACAAAGGCTGCTGCCGAGATTGCCGGACGCAGTCGAGGTACGCCTCGTATTGCCAATGCCCTGTTGCGTCGAGTTCGTGATTTTGCTCAAGTAAAAGGTACAGGGCGGATAGACATGGAGATAGCTCAATATGCCCTTGAAGCACTAAACATCGACCGTTACGGATTGGATGAGATTGACAATAGAATTCTGTTGACGATTATCGACAAGTTCAAAGGCGGACCGGTGGGAATTTCTACCATAGCTACAGCTATTGGAGAGGATGCTGGTACGGTGGAAGAGGTGTACGAGCCGTTCTTGATTAAAGAGGGCTTTATCAAGCGAACTCCACGAGGGCGTGAGGTTACAGAGTTGGCCTATAGGCATTTGGGCCGAAGTGTGATGGTGCAAAATATGCAAGGAACATTGTTTGACTAAGAGAGATAGTTCGATGATAAGCTATAATGTAGATGGCGTGAAGATGCCGAACATAAAGAAACGTGAAAATACGGCTTGGGTTAAAGCTGTGGCCGCACGCTATGGAAAGAAAGTAGGCGAAATAGCCTATATATTTGTAAACGACGAGAAAATCTTGGAGGTAAATCGTGAGTACTTGCAACACGATTATTACACCGACATCATTACGTTTGATTATTGTGAAGGAAAAGTGATTTCCGGCGATCTGTTCATCAGTTTGGATACCGTGCGTACGAATGCCGAGCAAGTGGGTGCCACCTATGAGCAGGAACTCAATCGTGTCATCATACATGGAATCCTGCACTTATGTGGAATAGACGATAAGGGGCCGGGTGAGAGAGAGAAGATGGAGCAGGCCGAAAACGAGGCTCTTTCTTTAAGATGATTTTGAAATATAAGGTTGGTGGAACTACTCTTTTTCGAGTAGTTCCACTGCTTTTTGTACACCCTTGTTGGTGCTATACATGATTTCAAAATATTCGGATGAATCCCAAATATCCCGGGCTATGAGCGCTTTGAGCTGTTGTTGTATGTGAGGTAGAGTGTGCTCTTTTTCCTCCAGGTTTTGAGGGGTGATACCTTCTTTCTCGGCTTTTTCCAGCATCTTGTCGATGATATTTTTAGGCACTTCAAATTCGTTTTTGAACTTGGAGAATGTAGGGTATTTATTTTTGATTTGTTTGCGATTCTTGTCCATGTAGCGCAAGTTTGTGTTAACAATATGACCTTTCGCTACCAATTCGCGGTGGTATTTTGTGAATTCGGTGGTGTCGAGGGGGATGAAATAATCGGGCATAATGCCACCACCTCCGTACACGGTTCTGCCTTGCCGCAAGGTAGAGTATTTAAGAGAGTCGGGGAAGTGAATGCTGTCGGCATTGGTCAGTTCTCCATGGTTGTAGCGGTCTATCACGTCGCGTTCATAGCTTTTCTTATTCCCTTTCTCGTATGGCTTTTGGATGCAACGTCCTGATGGGGTGTAATAGCGGGCAGTGGTGATGCGAATCATGGAACCGTCGGGCAAGGCAATAGGACTTTGCACTAACCCCTTTCCGAAGGTGCGCCGGCCCACTACGATACCACGGTCTTGGTCTTGCACAGCCCCTGCTACAATTTCAGAAGCGGAGGCCGAGTATTCGTCTACCAGAACTGCAATCTTGCCCTTAGCAAATGCTCCGGAGCCATTAGAACGAAATTCGTTGTAAGGAGAGCGGCGTCCTTTGGTGTATACAATGAGGTCGTCTTTTGCTAATATTTCGTTCAGGATGTTTGTGGCAGCATTAAGGAATCCTCCTCCGTTTTGTTGTAGATCAAGCACGAGATTACACATACCTTGTTTCTTCAGTTTTTCAATGGCCTCCAACGTTTCTTTATGTGTTTCTCTACCGAAGTTGTTCAAGCGTATTAAGCCTGTTTGGTTGGTAATCATATAAGCGGCTTCCACAGATGCAACGGGAATCTTGGCGCGCTTAACCTTAAAGGTGATAAGACCGTGCATACCCTCACGTTTTACGCCTAAGGTTACTTCGGTATCTTTAGGTCCTCTCAGTCGTTGCACGATGTCTTCACGACTCATATTTACACCGGCAATGGTGGTGTCGTTCACCGTAATGATGCGGTCACCGGCCAATATACCTGCTTTTTCCGATGGTCCTTTTGTTACGGGTTGTATCACAAGAAGTGTGTCTTCCAATATATTGAATTGTACTCCGATGCCCTCAAAATTGCCATTTAGTGGTTCGGTTAGCCTTTTGGTTTCCTTCGGGTTCGTGTAAGAAGAATGTGGATCGAGCTTGGATAGGATACCGTTTATGGCGTCTTCAGTTAATTTTTGTGTATCTACGCTGTCTACATACATATTCGTAATCATCACGTTGGCCATGATGAGTTTGCGTAGGTTGTTTTCGGCGTCAATGACGGCTTGTTTGTTGTTTTGTGCCCAAAGAGGTGTGGGTATAAGCAGACCGAATAGGGAAATAATAAGGATGTGTAAATAAAAAAATGTTCTTAATTTCATGGGGTAATGTAGTGCTTTTGTGTTTCCCTTTTAGGGATTATAGCGAGTAGTCGCTGATGTGCAAACCATCGGGAAGGAATTCGTTTACCGATTTACCGAAGTGGTTTAGCTCACGAACTATACTCGAACTGATGTGGCTTAGCTCGGGTTTAGAGAAGAGGATAACGGTTTCGATACCAGAAATTTGTCGGTTTACTTCGGCGATTTGCTGTTCGTATTCAAAATCCTTGTAGGTTCTAACGCCACGCAGTATAAATTGGGCTTGATGTTGTCGAGCAAAATCTACGGTCAAGGTGCTGTATTCCTCCACAGATATTCGTGGTTCATTGGCATACAAGCGGCGCAGTACGGTTACTCGGGGCAAGGTTTCTTCAGACGAGGCTGCTTTTTGTTCGTTAATGCCCACGCCGATGACGATACGGTCGAATAGTTCAAGTCCTCGCTTTACGATGTCGGCATGACCGAGTGTAAATGGATTAAAACTTCCGGGGAAAACAGCAACTCTTTCCATTTTGTTGTATGTGGGTTCAACGTGTAATCATTATGCAATTTCTTCGTCGTCTTCGGGTAAATCTTCTTCGATGACCAAGTTGTCGATGATGAAATTTTGGCGTTCCATAGTGTTTTTGCCCATATAGTATTCCAATAGTTCACCAACTTGATCACTTTTATGCAACGTAACCTGTTCCAAGCGAATATCTTCTCCTATAAAGTTCCTGAACTCGTCGGGAGAGATTTCACCAAGACCTTTGAATCGTGTAATCTCGGGGTCGGGACCAAGAGCCTCTATTGCTGCGATACGTTCCTCCTCGCTGTAACAGTATTCGGTGATGAACTCAGAGCGTTCGGTTGCTTGTTTCTTGGCTTTCTTTTCGTCGTCGTCCTCGGCTGCTTTGCGCGCCTCTTCAATGGCTTTAAGGCGAGCTTTATTTATTTTGCTCTTCTTGTTGCGCACACGGAACAACGGTGTTTGCAGAATGTACACGTGGCCTTTCTTGATTAGGTCGGGGAAGAATTGCAAGAAGAATGTAATCATCAACAAACGGATATGCATACCATCCACATCGGCATCCGTAGCTACAATAACCTTATTGTAACGAAGTCCTTCTAGTCCGTCTTCGATGTTAAGGGCTGCTTGAAGTAGGTTGAATTCCTCGTTCTCGTACACTACCTTCTTTGTAAGTCCAAAGCAATTAAGAGGCTTACCACGAAGGCTAAACACCGCTTGCGTGTTCACATCGCGACTCTTTGTAATTGAACCTGATGCAGAGTCGCCCTCGGTAATGAAGATGCAACTGTCTTCTTGTTGGTTCCCTTTGCTGTCGTTTAGATGGATGCGACAATCGCGAAGTTTGCGGTTGTGGAGGTTCGCTTTTTTCGAGCGTTCTCGTGCCAATTTAGCCACACCTGCAATAGCCTTGCGTTCTTTTTCGCTTTCCACCACTTTTTGGAGTAAGGCTTCGGCTATGTCGGAGTTCTTGTGCAGATAGTTGTCGACCTGTTCTTTTACAAAGTCGCCTACGAACTTATCAATGCTTACACCACCTTCCGGCATAGTTGAGAGCGAGCCTAATTTGATTTTTGTTTGGCTTTCAAACATGGGCTCCTGTATATTGATGGCAATTGCGGCCACCAGACCATTGCGGATGTCGCCATATTCAAAGTTCTTTCCGGCGAAGTCCTTAATGGTTTCCGCTATATGTTTCTTGAAGGCACTTTGGTGCGTTCCACCTTGTGTGGTATGTTGGCCATTTACAAACGAGTAGTATTCTTCGCCGTATTGCTCTGTGTGTGTGAAAGCAATTTCGATATCCTCGCCAATCAGATGAACAATTGGGTATAGTCCTTCTTTGGTCATGTTGTCGGTCAAAAGATCTACTAATCCGTTTCGAGAAACAATGCGGCGACCGTTGAACATGATGGTAAGTCCGGTGTTCAGATACGTGTAATTCCTCAACATGGTTTCGATGAACTCGTTGCGGAAAGAATAGTGTTTGAACAACGTGTTGTCGGGCTCGAATGCTATGTATGTTCCTGTTTCATCATCCGATGGTTCGGTGATGTCGCTCACAAGTCTTCCTCGTTCAAAGATAGCTTTGCGTACTTGCCCATCGCGATAGCTGTGTACCTCGTAGCGTGAACTTAATGCATTCACTGCTTTGCTACCTACACCATTCAAACCTACGCTCTTCTTGAAAGCTTTGGTGTCGTACTTACCTCCGGTGTTCAGCATGCTCACCACCTCGATAAGTTTTCCTTGTGGAATACCGCGTCCGTAGTCCCTCACAGTGACGCGTAGGTTATCTTCTACTGTAATTTCTATGCGCTTGCCGGCATTCATCTTAAACTCGTCTATACTGTTGTCGATTGTTTCTTTCAACAGTACGTAGATGCCGTCCTCAGCATGCGAACCATCACCGAGTTTACCGATGTACATACCCGGTCTTACCCGGACATGCTCCATGTCGTCCAGATGTCGGATATTATCTTCGGTATACGCTACAGTTTCCGTGTTTTGGGGTATTAGCTCTTCGGCCATATTGTATTTATTTTAGCTTCTTGGTGTAACAACGTCTTTGTTTGTGTATTTCGGTGTTTAGGTATGCCCATAGGTTTTGTGCTTTTTCGTTGGTTTCCAATTGCGGATTTGACTCTGCAAATTTGAAGCCCATCTTTTGGGCAATTGGTATCATATCGGCAAAGATGATGGCATGCACACCCTTGCTTTGATATTCGGGTAGAACGGCCACCAACAAGAGGTCGATGATGTCCGATTGTTTCCAAAATACGGTTTTGGCAAGGTGAAACCATCCGAAGGGGAACAATTTACCTTTAGCCTTTTGTAGGGCTTTCGACATGGAGGTCATGCCCACACCCATGGCAATCGGTTGGTTTTCTTCGTTTTCCACTACAGAAAGAAGTCGTAAGTCGACGAAGGGCAGATAATTGTCTACATATTGATTTATCTGTTGTTCGTTCAACTTGGAGTATCCGAACAACGGTGCATAAGCCGTGTTTACTATATCAAAAATGCGGTGAATGTAGTTGTCTTTCTTAAGTTCCTTTACATTTTTGAACTTTCGGATATGCAAGTTATAACGCTTTGCACTTATATCTGCCACCTTGAAATATTTATCCGAGCCTGCTTTGTGTTCTTCGCTTGGAATGTAGATTTTGCGCTCAACCCAATCAATTTCCTTTTCATATCCTGCGGATTCGATGTGTTTGGGATAGTATGGATAATTGTAAATGGTCGACATGGTGCTGAGCTGGTCGTAACCATCAATGAGCATACCTTCCGGATCTAAGTCGGTGAAACCCAATGGGCCCACTATCCGTTCCATGCCACGTTCACGTCCCCAATCTTCCACTGTGTTCATCAACGCTCTCGACACCTCTTCGTCGTCTATAAAATCAATCCAGCCGAAGCGGGCTTGTTTTACATTCCATGTGGTGTTGGCTTTGTGGTTGATGATGGCAGCTACACGACCTACAATTTTTCCTCTCTCGTTGTAGGCCAAAAAGTAATCAGCCTCACAAAATTCCAGTGCAGCATTCTTTTTCGGATTAAACGTATCGAGCAAGTCTTCGTAGAAGTCAGGAACAGCATACGGATGTCCTTTGTACAACTCGTGGTTGAATCGTATAAACGATTTCAATTCAGCTTGAGTTTTTATTTTTTTTATGGTTACGGCCATGATGTTTCTTTTTACAGATGTTTCCCACAAAGGTAGTTCTTTTTCTGTAAAAAGGATGCGAAAGGATGCGAAAAGAATTCATTTTTTCGCCCTTTTTCTGCCGTTGAGTGTCGGGATTTTCGTCTTCGGCTTATTTTATGGCTTCTGTGGCCTTTTTGCAGCGTACAAGAACGTGTTGTTCGTTGGCTAATGTGGTGGCAAACAAATAGGTTTCACCGCCTTCGGCTAGTCGCAAGCGTTTGCGTAATTCGGCCACTTGAGCAGGGAAGTTGCGTACGGTCAGGTTTGCCTTTGGGACATCCTGAAGAAACGATTTTAATTCTTTCTTGGAGAAGTTGCAATAACCTTCTACGCAGAAGCTCCGTCCGGGGAAGTCTTTGATGAAAATTTCCGACGTATACAAATGGCTGTTGGGGTGCAACTTGTGCAAGTTCATTCGGGCTGCAAGGGTGCGATAAGCCTGCGCCTTAAGGATGGAAGCATTGGGTTCGTACAAATAGGTTTTCGGGCTGTCGGCGTATGGGCAGATGGCTTGCGTTTCTTCTTGCGAAGTGAAAACGAAAGGTTCATATACCACCTTTTCCGATAGGTTCACGCAGTGCACTGTAGGTACCGATGGTGTGGCCTCCTTTTGCATTACCAGCAATAGCTCTTTACATTCGCCTTCTACGCTGATTACGTGCACCTCTACTACGCCTTGCAGCTCTTGAAGGGCTTGCTGAATGTCGAGGATGGGCGACAATTTAATCACGCAATATCGACTCTTTTTGCGGAGTTGTGTTTGCAGTTTCGTCACGTCCGGCTCGCCGGCAGACAAACACACCGTTTTGCGTCCGTGCTCATCGCGCCGCGCCGGGTCGATGTACAAAAAATCCACGGCTTCCATTTCTTGTAGATATTCGGTGCCATCGGTATTTTTTACACACGCTTGGGTCAGGTTCAACACCTCGAAGTTATGCGTTGCCGTGTCGCATAAATGGGCCATGCGTTCCACATAGGTAGCTTGCCCGAATAATATGGCCAAGTAACTGAAATCTACGCCGAAACCACCCGTCAGGTCTGTCATTCTTAAAGCAGCGTTAACTTCGTCTTCAGGGGTTTGTAACAGTCGTGCCACTAGGCTCCTTTTGTACAATGCCGTTTGCTCTGACGAACATTGTTCCATGGAGAGTCGAGGCGGGAACCACAATCCATCCGTGCTGGCCCACTGGGGTAATTTGCGTAGTGCTGTTTGCCGACCTTCAATTTGTTGTAGGGCAGTGCTCAAGTCCACCCCTTCGGGTGCTTTTTTCAAGGCCAATGTACGTACATCGTCCTGTAGGTGTTGTGCAATAAATTGCAAGGTGGCTTCGTGCATCATGTGGGTCAGGGTATAGGTTTGTATTGCGCTTTGGCTTCGGCTCTCGATATGTAGTTGAAGTGCCACCACTCACTATTCAGAGCACGCCATCCCGCTTGTTTCATCACCTTTCGTAGCAGTTCACGATTGGCTTTTGCCTCGGCGGTGATGATGCCTTTTTGCACCAATTCAGCTTCGTGCGTGATGTGTGCATAGCTTCCCAGATAATCAATATGAGTGCCCATCGGGATGGTATCTCCCTTACTGTTGCATAGTGTTACGTCTACTGCCATGCCATAGTTGTGCAATCCTCCTCCGTTTTTGGGGTTGCTCACATATTTGGCTTGTGCGGTTCCGGCCACCACATTCCACATTTTTTGTTGGATGTGCATGGGTCGTGTGGCGTCGTATATTTTCAAACTCAAATCCGGTCGCATCTGCTTCAGTATGCGTTGGGCTTTTACCAATGCCTGGGCGGCCTTTGGGTGCAAATATGCTTCGCGAAGGTCGGCATACAACACCTTACCCGTAAAATTGTCGGCACGTGCATACATCAAGTCCACGGGAATGTCCTCGGCAAGTGTCTTGATGTCCACCAGGCCTTGTTTTTGCATGCGCAGTGCAGTGGCACTGGGTTGCTGAGCCTGTGTACAAAGGGCAGACAACCATATAAATAGAAAAAGAATTCGGTTCATATCAATTCGTTCGGTCACACAAAGATAATCTTTTCGGCCTTCGTAACCAAATGCTGTGTCGTGCATCTCTGCATCTTTCCTGCACAAGCACAAAAAGAGTTCTGCAAGTGGTCAAAAACACACCGTGGTGTAGGTGCATGCTACACGTACGTGTGGATGCCGTTGAGACCGTCGTGTGGGAGGGCTCTACATGCTCGTGTGTTTTGAAGTACTTGAAAGACCAAAAAAAGAGGTCTGAATTTGATTAAAAAAACCTTTGTCGATAGTGTGTGGCTTGTTTCAAAAAATCTTATCTTTACCGAGGAATGTAGGTGCGATATACACCACAATTTCAAACCTTAACGATTTAGAAACCCATATCAAGATACCATGAAAAAGAGGATATTGTTGCTGATTGTGACATTGGCTGGTGCCGTGGTGCATCTTTTGGCCGAGGGGCGACGTGTGGAAACTTTCAACTTCGGGTGGCGCTTTATGGCCGGTGAGATTGTCGGTGCCGAGAGCCCGGATTTTGACGACAGTATGTGGCGCAAGGTGGATGTGCCACACGATTTTCAGATAGAGCAGCCGTGGGTGGTTCCTGCTGCCGACGAGCGTCCCGACCACTCGGACGTAGGTGCCAATGTGCGCAGTCGACTGAGTAGCCGTGGTTTTAAGGAGATGGGTGTGGGGTGGTATCGCAAATCGTTTGTTCCGGACACGGCATGGCAAGGCAAAAGAGTTCTTATAGACTTTCAGGGAATTATGTACGTGGGTGATGTGTATCTTAACGGTCGAAGAATAGGGGGAACGGACTATGGTTATGTGGGATTTGAGATAGACATAACCCGAGAGTTGAGGCCGGAACAAGTGAATGTGCTGGCCGTGAGAGCCGACACCCGACAACCCAACAACTCGCGGTGGTACACCGGCGGAGGCTTGTTTCGTGATGTGACACTTGTAATCACACATCCCGACACTTATTTTATGCGCCATCCGCTATACATCACCACGCCCAGAGTGTCGAATGAAGAGGCTACGGTGCGTGTCCAAGCCGAGGTGGCTTGCAGAGCAAGACAGCCGATTAGAGCCGAGTTGGTGATTGTTGATGCAGAAGGGAGTGAGGTGCACCGCAGCACACAAACCTTCGTGCGACGACAAAGCACCTACGAATATCAGTTTGACGAAATCATGCTGAAGAATCCTAAATTATGGTCGTGCGAAACTCCGCATCTTTACACTGCTACTGTAAGCCTACTGCAAGAAGACGGCACAAAAGTAGATTGTGTGAGCGAACGATTTGGAGTTCGATCGGTGGAGTTTTCACCCCAATTTGGCATGAAATTGAACGGCAAAAAGGTGCTGCTAAAGGGTGTAGCCAATCATCATTCGTTGGGCGCTTTGGGCGCAGCGGCCTATCCGCGTGCCATAGAAAAACGAATCCAATTATTGAAGGACTATGGGGTGAATCACATTCGTACTTCGCATAACCCCTATAGTGTCGATTTTATGAACTTGTGCGATGAGTACGGTATTTTGGTTGTGGACGAACTGTATGACAAGTGGCTGGACCAATACTGCGGCGGACGTGTGCCGTGGAGTGAGTTGTGGCAGAAGGATATCCCCGAATGGATAAAACGCGACCGAAATCATCCCTCAGTGGTATTTTGGAGTTTGGGCAACGAACTGCAAACATATTGGAGTATTCCGCATGCCGATTGGGGCATCACCCCTTATCGTATGCAGCGCGAGCTGCTGAAACGATACGACCATACGCGATTGGTGACGGTGGCCATGCATCCTCGTGGCCGACACATGGACACCGATTCGCTTCCGGCACCGTTGGTGCACGAAACTGACATTGCCGCCTACAATTATCGATACATGTATTTCCCGGGTGATGCCAAGAACTTTCCGAATCTGATGTTCTATCAAAGCGAGGCCAACACAAGCAACATGGGTCC
>JAFOXE010000042.1 GCA_017425765.1 Paraprevotella sp.
ATTTGGGAAATAAAGCGGCACATAGGTTATGTGAGTCCTGAAATGCACCGAGCATACCTAAAAGACCTTCCGGCCATTGATATTGTAGCCTCAGGCTTAAACGATTCTGTTGGGCTATACACCCGTCCGAGACCGGAGCAAGAATACATTTGTAAGGCGTGGATGGAAGTTATGGGAATAGCACATCTGGCCCAACGTACCTTCTTGCAACTTTCTAGTGGTGAGCAACGTTTGTGTCTTCTAGCCCGCGCTTTCGTGAAAGACCCCGAACTTCTCATCCTCGATGAGCCGCTGCACGGACTCGATAATCGTAACCGTCGACGTGTGCAAGAAATTATCACTGCGTTCTGTCAACGACAAGATAAGACCATGATTATGGTGACGCACTACGAGGAGGAGTTACCACCGGTTATTACCCACCGAATCCACCTTAAAAAGAACGTGAAATCAACATAATTTTTAATCTTCAAGACCGAATCACAAAAACATTGTGTACATTTGTTACAAAACAAAACACAAGAACAAAACCATAAAATCGAAATCTATTTATGAAAAGATTAGCAATATCCTTAATTCTCGTCTTGGGCTCATTCATTTTCGCCCACAGTCAAGAGGTTTTTAACGAGGTTCTAACCAAGGCCGAGGCGGTGGTAAATAATCCTAACGCCGACGAAATGAGTATCAAAGTAAACCACTTCAAGAGCACCGCACTCCGTTATCTTCGCACAAAAGCATTTGAAACACAAGACAATGTTACGGCCGCCTTCTTAGACATACAAGCCTACTATCTTTCAGAGTTCTTAAGTAAATATTTCAAAGAATTGGCAGCCATGCAACAAGCCGACGAGAAGGCAAAGAAGGGTTGCATCATGATGTTTGTTAATACCAGTGTAAGCAATCCTCTTTTTATGAACGCAGATTCCGAAACTGCCGAGAGTTTCATCACCGCAGAAGGAAACCTTACTCCATTCAGTTTGAACACCAACTGGGAAAAGGCTTGTGCTGCAATAGACGAACAGATGAAGAAAATCAAATAATCTTACAATGAATATTTGCCCGCAGAACAGCGAGCATAACAATTGAAAAACAAAACGAGCGTGCACCGAGAAAACGGTCACGCTCGTTATTTTATATGGGGAACCAAATAAATACGGCTACATCCCAAAGAGCATGTGAAATGACGATGGCCGGAAACCACTGCGGGCGGACTCGATAAAGAAAGCCCCACGCAAAACCGGCTACAGCTGCTGCCATAAGCAACATAAAATTGCATTTGGAAATGTGCACAAGCGAATAAACTAATGTAGTAACCACAAAGCCTACATTGGCCGACCAACGCGCCGAAAGTTGACGTTGCACGTATCCTCGCCAAAAAATCTCTTCAGCAGGTCCTATCAAAAAGAGCATCAAACCGGTGAGCAACCAAGGGGAATACCCATCGCGCATGCCGTAAATCATATCAACTTGAGGACGCGCAAAATCAAACATCCAAGCAGACATTTTATCGCCCAACCAGAACACACCCCATAAAGACGCTGCAATAACCACACCCAAAAGCCATTGTGCGGGCGACAACCATTTCATTCCACTCCACCAACCCGGACAAAAGCAAGTAGACATAACCGAAAGAGTGACGGCAGAGAATGTCATCATCCACCAAAAACTAACATGCGGTGCGGTCCATGGCGAGAACATAATAGTCCATAAAGTCGCTGCCAATAATATGGCAAATATCATCTTTTTCATGACAAGAAATGAGCTAAAAAGAAGGATATGGACAACAACAAACTAAATAATAATTGTAATTTAGCTGACATCTCATCAAGAGAAGAAATAGCTGCGACACCCTCAGTTTGAAGACGTTGCGAACATCTTACATTTGCAAATGCCGCAGGTAAAGCCAAACAGGCCAACAACGACCATATGGGGAATACACCTAATGCCACACAAAGAATGATGACTGCAAAGGGTGCTAACACCCAAAAATTATACAATACACGAGAAACATTTTCCCCTAATTTCATGGCCAACGTAGTAATATGAGCTCGAGCATCTGTACGTACATCACGAGTATTATTAGCATGCAATATGGCCACAGTAATCATTCCTATGGGTAAAGCAAACCAAAGCACACTCATCTCTACTCGCCCAATGGCCGCATACGATGTTCCCCATGAAGGCAGCCATGCATAAGCCACAGCAATCACCACATCACCCCATGCACGGAACTTTAATGGAGGATAAAGAAGAGTGCAAAACAAGCCTCCCAAACCAAACCAAAGCAAAGGCCATCCGGTGCGAATCATCAAGCCTACACCTCCTAACAACGCCACTGACAAAAGAATCAACGCATAACACTTCATTTCTTGTGGTTTGAACTCGCCACTCACAAGAGTTCGTGCACCAAATGTATCTTCGGCATCAACCCCACCCTTAAAGTCGGCATAGTCACTCCATGTATTACCTGCAGCATGGAAGAAAATAATATTGATTAAAGCCCAAATACCATTGATCCAATTCACATCTTCACCTAGCCAAAACAAATAGGCCAAAGTAACCAAAACTGGCATTGTTGATGCAGGAAACGACCATGGACGAGCAGCCAAAAGCCATTCCTTTAACGTATGTACATTTTTCATACTCAATAAGAATAAATTAAAATTTAGCTTGTATCTCAGCGCAAAGATAAATCTTTTCAATGAAACTACTGATAACATC
>JAFOXE010000043.1 GCA_017425765.1 Paraprevotella sp.
GGATGCATCCGTTCGAGGAGTGCATCCCCCTACGTTGTACACGAATAATGTTCTTTGGTTTCGTCCGTCTGTTTTGGCATTCAGGAAGGGGTTAAAAAGACACCACGGTGTTGATGCATTAAGGCGTACGCCGCGTTTCATCCACACCACGGTGTAGAACCCCTTTACACCACGGTGTCTTTTTCGGTGGGTGCAGGGTGTACTTCTGTGGGGTTTGGGAGAGTATAAAAAAACAGCACAATGTAAAGGAAACATTGTGCTGTTGTGTATATAAAAGAAACAGGGTTATTCGATTTCCCAACCGAGGGCACTGGCGCCTAATACGGCGGCCTTGGCATCGTCGAGTTTAGACACCAACATTTCGGCCTTGCCTTTATAGATGCGGAGTACGTTCTCGTCGTAAGCCTTACGAATAGGTTCCATTAACAAATCGCCGGCTTTGGTCAAACCACCGAAGAAGATGAAGGCTTCGGGACTTGAGAAGGCTGCGAAGTTGGCGCAAGCCTCACCCAACATGCGGCCGGTGAACTCGAAGATGCCTTGTGCAACCTTGTCGCCGGCTTGAGCGGCCAAGGCAACATCCAAAGAAGTAATTTCTTCTACCGGAATCTCGCGCAAGGTGGTGGGCACATCAGAGGTGGTGATTACTTCCTTGGCGGTGCGTGCCACACCGGTAGCCGAGCAATAAGTTTCCAAGCAACCCTTGCGTCCGCATCCGCAGTCGCGGCCCTTGCCGTCGTTTACAGAGATTACGTGGCCAAGTTCGCCTGCAAAACCATCGCTACCGTACACCAACTGACCGTTCACCACAATACCGCTACCTACACCGGTGCCGAGGGTAATCATGATGAAGTTCTTCATTCCGCGAGCCACACCGTAGGTCATCTCGCCGATGGCAGCTGCGTTGGCATCGTTGGTAAGTACGACGGGTACGCCCAATCGTTCGCGGAACATGCGTGCCAAAGGTACTTGCTCTTTCCAAGGGAGGTTGGCAGCAAATTCAATACAACCGGTGTAATAGTTGCCGTTGGGAGCTCCGATACCCATGGCTTGTATCTTCTCGATACCGCCCACGTTGTCGATAAGGGGTTGTAAAGCTGCACAACAATTGTCTACATAGTCGTTTACGTCCTTATGTCCTTGTGTCTTAACCGAGGTGCTGGCTACGATGTTTGCATCAGCATCCACAATGCCGAATACGGAGTTTGTTCCTCCCAAGTCAAGACCGATTACATAAGGTTTCTTAGTGTTTCCCATAATTATGTTGCTTTTTTAATTAGTATATTCAAATTCAGATAGCCTAGCAAAGATATGTAAATGAAATCATATTACGAAAAAAAAGAGAAGAAAATAGTTGTGTAACGAAAAAGCATATACCTTTTTAAGGGATTTGAGAAAAAAATACATACTTTTGCACAAGTATGTGGTTAGAACCTGTTAATAGTTTAGATTTAATATTCAAAGGCCTTATTGTGGGCATCGTGGCCTCGGCTCCTATGGGGCCGGTGGGCGTATTGTGCATTCAACGTACCCTGAACAAGGGTAGATGGTTCGGTTTTGTGACCGGAATAGGGGCCGCTTTTAGTGATATAGTATATGCCTTTATAACCGGATTCGGCATGAGTTTTGTGGTGGAATTCCTTGAGAATAAGACTAATATGTTCTATCTGCAATTGGTGGGAAGTGTGATGTTGTTTCTCTTTGGAATGTATACGTTCCGTTGCGATCCGCGTCAATCGTTGCGCCCGAAACCCAAAAAACGAGGCACGTTGGTGCATAATATGGTAACCGGATTTTTGGTTACGTTCTCTAATCCCCTCATCATATTTTTGTTTGTGGCACTCTTTGCACGTTTTGCTTTTGTGGTGCCCGATAATCCCATTCCGCAAATGTTGGGTTACATAGCGGTGTTCTTTGGTGCATTGATATGGTGGTTTGTACTTACTTATGCCGTTAATAAAGTGCGCACACGATTTGATGTGCACGGCATCTGGGTGCTGAACCGAATCATCGGAGTGGTGGTGATGGTGGTGGCTGTGTTTGGTTTTATCATTACCCTTACGGGCTTGTCAATCTATTAGGCTCATGTTTATAGGAAAGGAACTAAAAAAGAATAACATTGCCGAATACTTGCTGTATATGTGGCAGGTGGAGGACTTGATTCGTGCCTACGATGGGGATATTGATCGTTTGCGTGAAGGTTATTTGAAGAAATTTAACTTGGATGAACCACAAGAACGTGAACAGGAACAATGGTATGCCGACCGCATTGATATGATGCGTCAGGAAGGTGTGATGCAAAGCGGGCATCTGCAAGTGAACAAAAATGTGGAACAAACACTTTCGGAATTGCACTTAATGATTCTGAAAAGTGGAAAGTATCCGTTCTATACGGCGGCCTATTACAAAACATTGCCTTATATCGTGGAATTGCGCAGTCGTAGTGGTAAGAAGGAGGTGACCGAGGTGGAAACTTGTTTCGATGCATTGTATGGCGTGATGATGTTGCGCTTGCAAGGAAAACCCGTACATCACGACACCGTGGTGGCTATGCAAGAAATCACGAAGTTGATGGGTATGTTGGCCGATTATTATAAGAAGGATAAGGCCGGAGAGTTGGAGTTCTAATCATTGTACGAAGAAACGATGAAGAATATATTGATTACAGGATGTAACGGACAATTGGGCCGTGAGATGCAAAGTCTTTCGGCAAAGTATCCTAACTACACCTATTTCTTTACGGATGTAGCTGAGTTGGACATTACCAACGAGGAGGCGATAAACGCATTTGTAGAAGAACACAAGATTGATTGCGTGGTGAATTGTGCAGCCTATACAGCGGTGGATAAAGCCGAGAGCGACGATAGTTTGTGCGATTTACTGAACCATGTGGCACCGGGTTATCTGGCACGTGCCGTGGCTCGTAGAGGAGGAAGCATGGTGCATGTGTCCACCGACTATGTATTTGACGGACGTCATTTCACACCCTATAAAGAAGAGGAACCTACTTGTCCTGCCTCGGTATATGGACGTACAAAGTTGCAAGGTGAGGAAGAGGTGCAACACGGTTGTGCACAAAGTATGATTGTGCGTACGGCGTGGCTATATTCGGTGCATGGAAACAATTTTGTGAAGACAATGTTGCGATTGGGCCGTGAGAAGGAGCGCCTAGGCGTGATTTTCGATCAGGTGGGCACACCGACGTATGCCCGTGACCTTGCAGCAGCCATCTTCGTAGCTATAGAACAAGGGATTGTGCCGGGAGTGTACCATTTCAGCAACGAAGGCGTAATCTCATGGTACGACTTTACGCGAGCCATTCATCGTATAGCCGGCATCACAGGATGCGACGTGCAGCCTTTGCACACCGAAGAGTACCCCACGGCAGCGGCACGACCCCATTACAGCGTGTTGGACAAGACGAAGATAAAGAAAACGTATGGAATACGGATTCCTTATTGGGAGGACTCGTTGAAAGAGTGCATACAACTATTGGAACAAGAAAATTAAGCGCTATCTCTGCACGCAAGGCAGAGGAATAAAAAACATACAAGCGGAAGAAACGGATGTTGTCATCCGTTTTCGCTATTATATAATAAGGTATATAAAAAATCATTCGGAAATGAACGAAATAGAAAGAAGAAGAACTTTTGCCATCATCTCGCACCCCGACGCCGGTAAAACAACATTGACGGAAAAACTATTGTTGTTCGGAGGACAAATTCAAGTGGCCGGTGCAGTGAAAAGCAACAAGATAAAGAAAACTGCCACCAGCGACTGGATGGAAATAGAAAAACAACGTGGTATCTCTGTAACCACCTCGGTGATGGAGTTTGACTACGATGATTATAAGGTGAACATCCTGGATACTCCGGGTCACCAAGACTTTGCGGAGGATACGTTCCGTACGCTTACGGCGGTGGATAGTGCCATCATCGTGGTGGACAGCGCAAAAGGTGTGGAAAACCAGACACGCAAGCTGATGACGGTGTGCCGTATGCGTAAAACTCCGGTAATCATTTTTATCAATAAGATGGACCGTGAGGGAAAGGACCCGTTTGATTTGTTGGACGAGTTGGAACAAGAACTTCAAATCAGTGTGCGTCCGTTGAGTTGGCCTATCAACCAGGGACAACGTTTTAAGGGTGTGTACAATATTTATGAAGATAGTCTTGACTTGTTCACCCCGGACAAACAGAAAGTAACAGAAAAAGTTCGTGTGGACATCCACAGCGAACAATTAGACGAAGAGGTTGGCACACAAGATGCAGAGAAACTTCGTTCTGACTTGGAATTGGTGGATGGAGTTTATCCCGAGTTTTCGGTTGAAGATTATCTGAATGCGTCGGTGGCACCGGTATTCTTTGGCTCGGCGTTGAACAACTTCGGTGTAAAGGAATTGCTGGATTGTTTTGTGAAAATTGCACCCAGCCCGCGTCCTACGCAAGCAGAAGAACGTATGGTGAAACCGGAAGAAAATAAGTTTAGCGGCTTTATCTTTAAGATTACTGCCAACATCGACCCAAACCATCGTTCATGTATCGCTTTTTGCAAGGTATGCTCCGGAAAATTTGTGCGCAACGCTCCGTATCTTCATGTACGTCAAAATAAAACGATGCGTTTTTCTTCGCCTACTCAGTTTATGGCACAAAAGAAGAGTACCATTGATGAGGCCTATCCGGGTGACATCGTAGGATTGCCGGATAACGGTGTGTTCAAGATTGGTGATACATTGACCGAGGGTGAAGTGATGCACTTCAGAGGTTTGCCCAGTTTCTCGCCCGAGATGTTTAAGTATATAGAAAATGCAGATCCGATGAAGACCAAACAGTTGGCAAAAGGTATTGAACAACTTATGGACGAGGGCGTAGCTCAGTTGTTTGTAAACCAATTCAATGGTCGTAAGATTATCGGTACGGTGGGACAACTTCAGTTTGAGGTAATACAGTATCGATTGGAAAATGAGTATAACGCGAAGTGCCGTTGGGAGCCTATAAGTTTGTATAAGGCATGCTGGATTGAGAGCGACGATCCTGCACAATTGGAGGCTTTCAAGAAACGTAAGTACCAATATATGGCGAAAGATCGTGACGGTCGTGATGTGTTCTTGGCAGATAGTAACTATGTGTTGCAGATGGCACAAAAC
>JAFOXE010000044.1 GCA_017425765.1 Paraprevotella sp.
ATTATCGTGACTAATGATAACCTTTATAAGTGGAGGATTGGTTGGAGTACCGTAGAAGAATCCTACTTTGGAAGTTACCAAAACAATAATATCACCGGTTACGCGATCGGTCACAATGGCGGGGTCGCCATGCCCATAATCACCGCCCAATGCTGGAGTTCCGGCGATAACCACCGGTTCTGTCCATGTTAAGCCATTATCCTTACTTACGCGGGCCACCACATCGATGTTATTGGGGAGGTCTGTTTCTGACCCGTATCTCTTGTCGGTCACCGCTACCAGCCAACCATTCTTTGCTGTGGTGATGCCAGGTATACGATAATAACGCGATCCGTAAGTATTGAGGTATTCTATTGTAGAGGCTGTAAGGAACACCACTGTACTGTGTTGAGGATTACCTGCATTTTCTGTCACCTCTTTTCCATTTACTAAATAGCCTGTAATGGCAGCATCAATTACATCTCCTTCCTTGGCATCGGTACTTATATCGGCCACGAGCCAATAATCCAATTGCATATCTCTTTCCAATGTATGTGGAGTGGCAAAACGAATATCGAATGTGCCGTCTGCTGATAAAGTGCCCGTACCCAACAAGGTTGCATCTTCTTTGTCCTTACGATATTCGAAACCATCTGCCACATGATACACCTTTAACGTTTTAATATCGTTGTCGTGGCTAATGCGCCCCTTAATACCTTGGAGTTCAATCGTTCCGTTCAATCCCTCGATGGTAAGACGCGAACGAAGCAGAGCTACATCCGTATTACCAATACCTGTGTTTTTAACGCCTAGGCCCACCTCGGTAGCTACGATGCTAAGCTCCGATTCCATATCCTCTTCGCTCACCTCGTTAAGATCCCAAAGTGAAGCTCCATTATTTTCTGCAGCCCATGTCACAATTATGGAATTGGCATCCTGTGCATGAATGGGTTGACTACTTACATTAGATTTAATGGTAAATGCGCGACCATTAGCCGATTCTCCATTCCACTTGGTGATGCTGTAATTATAGTCAGCCGTTGTGGTAACACCTGCATTAGCATGTCCTTTATCTTGATTCATTGACATGTATTCACCGGAGTAGTTCATAATGGCAATGGTTCCGTTTATTTTTTTCAAGAAACACCACATCATATTGGGGTCAATACGTTTAGGAGCAAAAGTTAGAAGTTCCCCCTCTTTGCGCATAATAGCCTTGTTGGCACAATATGATTTTGTAGAGGCTGAAGTGATGTAGTACCAAATCTTTTTGGTGGAACTTGAGAACTTAATGCCTTGCTCAGCCTTCGTATAAGTTGAAACTGCCTTTTCTAGAGTTTTTATGGCCTCGGCCACTTCGTTTTCAGTTTTATTAGGAGTGGTATTGATTACCTGCGCTTCGTAAACGGCAGTTTGCAACACCTCACGATCAGCCGGAGCAAAACATCCCGGATGTATGCCGGAGGGAGTTCTCTCTAGCAATGCCAACGCATTGTCTATTGCAAGACCTAAATCGGAATAATATCCGCTGGAATACGTCACATTGACAACACCCTCAGAAATGGTAATCACGGCCGACTTCCCGGTTATGCTCCCCGCACTAAAATTTTGAGGTGTAAGCGTGGCTCCTTTAGTCAAGAAGAAATATCCATTATTGTACACACTGTTCAACCCCTTATTCTCTGTATGATTTAACGTAATCTGCACATCGTTTTTTATTTTGGTGGCATTCTCGGCACCGGTAATAACAACCTTATATACATCATACTTAGCATTGATTTCATCAACCATGCTGTAGTAACCGTATTTGTGACCAGAGTTGCTATACTTACCCACATAAGGCTGTTCTGGGCCACCTGAATTGTAAGGTCCCCAGTGCCCTAATGAAAGCGATCCGCTTGTACCGCTGATGGCAGTAAGTGAACCTGGTACGCCACGAGAAGCCGTTGCATTCTCATTCAAATTATGGCCATTTAACGCTGTCAGATAGAAGTTATTGCCCGACTTAGTGATGTATACAAACGCCAATGCCGGACGATCGGTGGGCAGAGCCGCATACTTCAACGGATAGTAATTGCTTGCGTTTTGCTCAAACTCCTCGTTTACGGTCAACACGTAGTTAGTTCCGTTGGTCACAAGTCTTTGCGCATCGGAGTTATTTCCGGTGGTAAGAGCCACCTGATACCATCCGTTTACGATGTCGGCTGCCGACAAAACTTGATTACTAACCTCCTCCGGATCGCCTTCAAACTCTTCTATCTTATATTGGCATCCGGTGTCTGTACGGTCGGCGCCCGTTCCCCCGTTACTCCAATTGTAAACCTTATAAGATAGGTTTGCCTGTGTTTGGTTTAGCTGAACATTTCCGCTTGAAATGATAAACAAACCCGGTGAGTTTGAGTAGCTCAAAGTCCAACCCTTCTCAGGACGTGTTTCTGTAGTGGTAATTTGGGCATTGTAGTTTGCTACGGGCGAAAGATAAGACTTGTCTTTGCGATTAACGATGTCCCACGTATTGTCGTCACGTTTTACAAACTTCCAAATGCTATTGGCAAATCGGTTTACTTCACTACCCACTACACCTGCACCTACACCATTTGAGGTGAGGTATCTTGAATCACGATTGGGAGTGTACATTTGATACCAGAACTCCTGACTATCGGTACTTGATGTAGGCAAATTCAAAAGAGGTAGAATCCTTTCCAACTCCTCGTTCATCTCACTAACCGCGTGGGTCATGTCGGTAGCAGAAGGTGAGGACTGAGCCAAAAAATTATAGGCCTTTTGTAACTTTTCCGAGATTCCACCGAAGTTTTCTGCTGTATATTGGCCCACTTTATCACCTTGTGGCAAGGTGCTGAACTTCACAATGCTGGTGCCCAATGTTTTTCTGTTTTGGCTTGAGGTGTAAAGCGCGTTGGCCTCTGCATCGCTAATGGCGTTCAAATCACCGCCAATGGCTTGTGCCATAATTTGCGCCACCTTGACATAGCCCTTACCATATAGATAGTTTCCACTGAAATAGGCGGTATTGGCCACATCGCCGTTACTCATGGCTGCATACGTAGCAATATAGTTTACATTTTCTTGGGCAGCAGCCAACTCGGACAAAAATGTATTAAACGGCACCACGCGATTGTTATTGGTTGTAGCATTGTTGGTGGGCAACAAGCCAAGCAAATGCACTTGTGCCTTAGGCGCAAGTGTCTTGATTTGGGTAACAATGGCTTCGTATTTAGTTTTTAATGTGCTCATTTCGGTAGAGCCATTAAGGTCACCAGCTCCGGCATAAAGCACAACATGCGCTGGTTCGCAACTTCCTGAAGTGGTATTCAGAATGGCCGGTATCATGCTGCTGATACCGTTAATGTCTAAACCTGGATAGCCCCATCCGCAACCGCGGTTCTTAACCTTGCTAGAACGCAACAATTCGTGCCATTCGCCGCTGCTTATCATCTCATCTCCAATAATAAAGATGTCATCCTTTTGTACGGGAAGCATACTGAAAATGGTGGCACGCATACCATTTGAACCACCTAATCCTGCTTGATTCTGAGCGGTTTCGGCGTTACTAGGATAGATGCATGTTATGGGATTACCCTCATCACCTATATATGGAGCTATCTTGTTGCACCATATTTTGTAAGCAGAAGCCTTTAAGTGCAAATAGTCCAAGGTGTGTGTGGTTGAAGATTGCAAACTAATAAGGTCGTCCCACAAATCGATGTAAGTTAGCGACTCTTGTTGGCACAATGCTTGCAAGGCTACATTTGTGGCCTTCTGCAAGGCCTCATCACGCAACTTGCTGGGTAGAATGCTTTGTATGTATATTTGGGTATTAGGCGATGTTTTCTTGAAGCGCTCCACCATCAATTTCACGTTCTGCAGAACATATTCTGTTGTATTTTTACCGGCTGTGGCCAAATCGTTGGTGCCAATCATCATGAACACTTTCTTGGGACGCCCCGATGCTATGGCTTCTATATTGGCCAAGGTTTCGTCCGACGTTGCACCGGAAACTCCTCGGTTCACAATCTGATGTTGCCCGCCAAAAGCCTCCCACCATTCGTGCATGTTAGTGATACTATTACCGATAAATACAATGTTATCCGAGGTTATGGGCAACACGTTGAAAGCATCGTACCTATGATTTCGGAAGGGTAAATCGGCCACGGCCGGCCATATTGCCGCCATAAGACAAACAAGGATTGCATAAAGTTTCTTCATAATATATCTTAAGTTTGTTGTGAATATTCTGCGACGAACTCTTTATTTGCTAAAGTAGAAGATTCAGATGTAAATAGCAACCTACGGATTGCTGTATTACCCCCCATTAGAATTTATTGTCCTTATTTTTTGATTTTTTATCAGTTGTATTTGTCATTGTTGATAAAAACATTTGAGTTGGATCTGTTGTTTCTTTTTGAATTGTTAAAGGATAAGTGTGTCTGCTGTGCGTGATCGTCA
>JAFOXE010000045.1 GCA_017425765.1 Paraprevotella sp.
ATGGAACAAAACATACGAAGAATGTTCCGAATTTGGAACTATCGGAATTAAAAGCTTTGGCGGTGGAATCACAAGGGTGGCGTAAAGGAGGACGTAAACATGAATATTACCTACGACATGGGCGCCAACCCTGCTGCCGGCATGCGTAATTATCGTGTTCGTAATGTTGACTCAGACGGTCGTTCTCGTTACACCAACGAAAGTAGTATTTCCATTGGCGGTGTAGTACAAAGCAACATATTCCAATACGGAACACTTGAAATTGCAAATACGGACAACGTAAACACATACTTTACCAATCTAAGCGGTGGCACCACGGCGCCTGTTATATTAGCCGGCATGCCTTCGTTCAACAACACCAGCATGGGACTTAACGGACAGATATATGGAGTAGCCACCTCGCAGTTCAAGTTCAAATTTATGCCATGGACAAAGAGCTACACCACCGAGATGACTCAACCCGAAGAAATTGACGTTCTGATTGTTGACAAGGGTAATTATACCTTTGGCGACATGAAAATGGTAGTTGATGCCTTCCCAAGCAACATTGGCCCAGACACCCTTGCAATCACCTTTGCCACCCCATTCGACGAAGGCGTTACGCCAATCGTGTTTACAGCCACACAACCTCTAACCGTTACCTCATTGGCCTATCCTGTAAACTTGGCCGTATTTGATGTAACCAACACCGGTTTTAAGGTAAAGGCTACTCGTCAAGCCGGTGTGGCTGCCGACTATCCCGGATTCCTTACCCAAAAAGCCGTATATATGGCTGTAACACCGGGCGAGGCCTCTATAGGAAACGGTAAGAAAATAAATGCGGGAATTGCTACAGAAAAAATAGGCGGAAGCACAGCACGCACCATCACACTTAAAGACACTGAGGGACAACAATTGCAACTTGTGGATGCTACCATTTGGGCCACACCACAAACGCATAATTTGGATGTAGCCACCTTGTTCCGCATCAAAAACTACTTCACCAGCAACATTACCAATGAAGAAGGCGAAACCGAAACAGCTACCACCGGCATCAGCATCATACGTCAAGCAGACAAAACGGCTAACCCGAAAAGAGATATAGCATCTGTAACCGGTGATTACATCGGATGGTTTACCATCAGCAAGGGTGAAGACATTGTTGACCACATCAACGAAACACCTTCTGTTGAGCAGATGCAAATTAAGGTTACAAACCGCAGCATTGTTGTACCCAACAACCCGAATGCAAAGATTTACACCATCACCGGAGTTCAGGTAGGACAAGGCACACCATTGCAACCCGGCATCTACATGGTAAGTAACGGCAAAAACGAATCGGTAAAAATTCTTATAAAATAAAGATAAGACAACACCCTATAACTACAAACCTGACCTCATTCTTCAATCCGAAGAAGAAGTCAGGTTTTAGGGCAAAAGAACTATTATAATCTTAAAAAATATAAGCCATGAAAAAACTCATAAAGTTGATCCTATTGCTACAAATTCCGGTATTGGCTTGCTGCGAAAAAATGGATGAATCGCAATTCGTCATAGACAAAAGTTATGAAGTAAAATACATGGAGAAAGGCGAATTACCACAAGTGGAAATTGCCATTAAAGACTTGACACCATCGCAAGTAACTTTCGAAGCCACCATTAAAAACCTTACCGACCAAACCATCTCACGTCGAGGTTTTCTATACTCAACCATCAACGCAGAACCCACAATAGGCGCAGCCGGTGTAACCAATCGCTTATCGACAGCCAAGACCGACACCTACAACTACACTTTGAAAACACTTAAAGTAGACAACACGTACTACGTGCGTAGCTACATCATTTGCAACAGCAAAGACACCATATACTCCCCCGTGGCCTCGTTTAGCACTGCTGCAAAAAGCCCTATTGTACAAACCCTACCCATATTTAACTGCGTAAAAAAAGCTGCTATTGTATGTGGTCAGTTCATTGAAAGTGGCGATCTTTTGTTATCCTACGGTATTTGCATTAGCGAACAACCCAACCCTACAATAAAAAATACGCATGTAGAAGCTTCGGACACCGCTACCGATGGTAATTACCGTGGCAAATTCGGTGTCTTCTTCGACAATCTTAAAGAAAATACATTGTATCATGTGCGCGCCTATGCTATCAACGAAAAGGACACAGTATACGGCGACAACCGCATATTCAAGACCTCACAAGGCGGTTCATTCAGCTGGCAGTTCAACAACATAGAGGGCGCAAAAGCTGACGGCGCGTATGAACGTATACTCACACATGTAGATTCGGCCATGTATTACTATCGAAACTACACCAACTTAAATAAATTTCTTTGGGTAAACTACTCACCAGGCACTCCTACAGCCGACTGTAACATTGAAGGATGGATGCGCGTAGGAGAAAATCCACGCTATCAATGGGTGGGCACTATTCAACATGAAATGTGTCATGCATTGGGCGTAGGCACAGCCTCTAATTGGAATTCATTCGGTAGCCCATGGAACAAAGAACAAGCCACTCTTACCCTACGTGTCATGATGAAAGATATGTCGGTGAACTTAATACACGACGGAATGCACTTTTGGCCGGGTGGCATCAACCAACAAGAAGAAGTAACCCAAGGTACCCCCAACAACAAAGGAACATACACACTCAAAGGGCACCTCATGCTAAAGGCAAACGCCATGGTAATTAACGCTATGCGTAACGATGGACTTACTACATACTAAATTAAAATTAAAAAATTATGAAATTCAAAATATATTCCATCTTAGGGATTTTCGTTGCACTCATAAGTGTCAGTATTCCCTCATGGGCCGAAGAAGGGGATTCCCTATTTATCGACAAAACCCAACGTTTAGGAACAAAATATACCGTAACACTTAAACCCGTCAAACTTATTTCTGACACAAAAGAGTTCAAAGTCACCACCTCACGACTCTATAACGAAAGATATATGGGTGTGCAAATGATTGTACGTCCGAGGGCAATTCTCGCCACTAATTTCAAGGACACAATCATGGTTGCAGAACGCATGGACGATGGAATGTCTGCCCATGAATATACCATCGTACGCAGCAGCATGACAGTTCAGATTTATCGAGACAAGGTGTTATTGGGCAAAATTCAAGAAAGATTAATACCTCATGGAAAAGGTATTACGTTGTATAACTTGTCAGCAATTAATCAAGATTACAATGTGCTAATCGACACATTGAACGCCACCGTTCCCGATGAAATCATGAATGAGAAGAACATAAGCAACATGTTACCCTCTTCATGTAAAAACTTAATTGAAGATCCATATTGTAATAGAGGTTTCACTTGTACAGGATTGAATGCAGAAGACAGAACTTTCTATAGTCAAAATGCCATATACACCGGATGGGGACCTAATGCACATATTGATTTTAATGAAAAATATTCTGGCAGAAGCAGCATTCGTCTACAAGGACAAGCTGTGTATCCCAACAAAGGGGCTTCACTAGATGTTGCTATAAACTTCGCAGCAGCCACTCCCTATTACATACGAGCTATGGTAAAAAGCAACGGATATGAAGGTAAAATAGGCATTTCCAATTGTAATAATTATATCCATCTAACCGACACCAAAGGCGAATGGAAACAAATTGAAGGTGTACTCACCCCAACATCGGCATCCAACTTAGGAGCGGCTGGTGATCCTCATCACCCATGAATTTCAGGAGGCAGAGGCTCTGGCGACCCGTCATATCGACCTGCGGGACGGCCGGGTGGTTCTCGATGTGCCACTGAGAGAGGCCAATGCTGTGGAGCCTCAGCCTGCGCCGAAGAAGCAGCGGAAGCGCCCCCTTGGGGGCTACATCGCTCGGCTGCAGCTGAGTGCACGGCCTGTATGGTGCTGCGTAACGGCGCTGCTCTTTGCGCTGACAGCCTTTGCGGTGTTTGCGTTCCTTGGAACATTTATTGTATCCCTGGATGATACGCCAACCCGGGTCTATGATGATTCCGCCTTTTTAAACGGGGATCCGCTGCGGATTGTGGTGGTAAACCGGGACGGAAGTCCTTTGACGGAAGCGGATGCCCGGAAGCTGG
>JAFOXE010000046.1 GCA_017425765.1 Paraprevotella sp.
AATCCTGCTATAACACTTGTTGCCACATAGCCGATAAATCCTGAGGTGTTGCCATGTTGCAACATTTGGACACTTTCATTAGCAAATGTGGAGAAGGTGGTAAACCCGCCACAAACACCCGTAGTCAGGAGCAAATACAACGTGTTGTCCGTAGAGTTGTTCTTGCTGAATATCGCAAAAAGAATTCCGAAGAGGAAACAACCTAACAGATTTACTGATAAAGTTCCCCAAGGGAATCCTTGTCCACAAACATTCTTCATGAATGTGGAGAGCAAATATCTCATAGCGCCTCCGATAAAGCTCCCCGTGCCAACAATCAGTAATGACTTCAGCATATCATTTCAAGTTATTTATATTATTTCTTGTGCAAAGGTAGGGGTTATAAATCCAATTAGAGAAACCAATCACATTTAAAGTCCCAACTTAATCAAACTACGATCCGTTTCCGCCTTTTGATTACTTTTCTGCTTGAATGAATTGAAATTGTATGAGACACCCAACCATATCATACGGCTTTTGTTAGTACTGCTATTCTTTAGATTGAAAAGGCTGTTATTCGACCAAACATCCCATTTCGCAGTATTCAAGACATCTGTAACAAGTATAGATGCTGTCATCGCTCCTTTCATAAAGCGTTGCTTGATTCCCATATTCATCTGATGGGTGAGTGATGTCGTCAGTTGTGGGTAATATTGTGGCGTTGTGATGAAATATTGCAGCTGTAGGTCTCCGCCTTTCCAAGGCACGAAATCAAGCAGCAAATTGCTATTGTTTGTCCAACCCTGATTGTCTATATGCATTCCCTCAAATACACCTTCGGTGGTCACATAGTACGTATTAGCTCCTACAGAGAAATTCATCCACTTGGCAGGTGTTACCTTCAACGAGACTTCAACCCCCCTTTTAATATCAGAATCGGCATTGGCATAAGTGGTTATAAGCCGCTCGTTATCCATCTTCGTCATCTGCGATATATAGTCGGTGGTATGGCTCAAATAGCCATTTACAAAGAGGTTGACCGCTTGGCTGCTGAAGTTGTAACTCAGGTCCACTTTGGTAGCTTTTTCTGGGGCGAGGTGCATATTTCCCTGTTCGTAGGTTGTTGCATCCACCATGCTCATATATGGGATAAGCTGCGGATATGTTGGGCGGCCGATACGGCGGGACAAAGCCAACGAAAGGTCCTGATTGTCGGCAAGCTTGTAGGTACCGGACAGGCTTGGAGCAAAGAAGAAACTATTATTGCGCTCCTCTATTGCATCATGATTGCTATGAAGCGTTACGGTCGAGAATTCGCCTCGTAAACCTACCTTATAACTGAACTTCTTTCCGATACGTGAGGCAAACGTAGCGTATGCGGCAGGTACCAGTTCCGTATGAAGCATGTCTTTGCTCATCTCGTCAGAATACATCCATTCATTGCCCGAAAGTTGATAAAACTCATGATATACGTCATTACGACGATAGGTAAGCTTTGCACCGGTTGCAAGCGTTCCTGCTTTGAACTTATGCTTGTAGTCGGCCTGAATGGTCGGGATAAATGGGCTTCCCCCTGATACCGAGCGATTGTTTTCTATGCCATTTACCCAATAATGGGATGGACGTTCGCCCCAAATCTTAGACACCGAGCTGCGGACCGTGATGTCGGACACGTCGGGCTTGATGATATGGGTATAAGCAACTGAGGCTTCGATATTCTTCCGGTTCCAGGTTACATCATTGTGGCGGAACTCCTCATGGTCGACAAAGGTATTATGTAAATCCTGCTTGATGTTCAGGCGAGGGATAATCGCTTTCGCATCCACGCTCAAACGATTGCGTGGGTTGATTCGGAAGTCGGCACCCAGCGAAAGGTTGTTGTTGAAAGTGTAGCGGGTAGATTGCATCTGCTGGAACACTTCATACCCCGTGCCATGTACCTTGCGATTGAGTGTTGAGTTTATTACATCGTCTTCATATCTGGTATTGTAGCTGAAACGCCACGATGACTTTTCCCGATTGCTGGACAGCGATATATTACCATTGGCAAAATGGCTGAACCCATAGTTGGCGGCCAACATTCCACTAAATCCTTCTGCCCGCGAACGTTTTGATATGATGTTGATGATACCTCCTGTACCGCCTGCATCATGCGATGCATCGGGGTTGGTTATCACTTCAATGCTCTGAATGTTTGCAGCTGGAATTGTAGACAGGTCGCTCGCTGTTGTTGGCACACCATCCATCAGGACGAGGATGTTCTTGTTTCCACGAATCGCAATTTCGTCGTTAGTGATGCTCACTGAGGATGCTGAACGAAGCACGTCGATAGCCGTTCCCTTGCTCGATGCCATATTTGCCGAACCATTGATGGTTGTATGCTCTACGGTCGACTTTTGTGCTACTTCTTTACCTGTAACAACAACTTCGCCTAACGCTATGGCATCTTCTTTTAGGGCAATAACTCCCAAGTTGATGCGTGGCTTGTCGGGCGTGATTCGGCCTTCAAATTTAGCATAACCTATAAACTTAACCGCCAAACGATATTCGTTGCTTGACTGGTTTATTTTCAGCAAAAACTTGCCATCATTGTCAGTAATAACACCGGTAAGAGGAACTGATCCGTTATAAATGGCTACCGAAGCATACGATACCGGATTTTGTTTTTCATCTATGACCTTTCCGCTAATACTGCAAATGGCACGTTGAGCAAACACCGTAATAGGAGAACAAAATAGCATCAGTAATGCTGTAATCAGTTTTATAGGAACGAATCTGATATTATCAATCATGTCTGTTGTTCATTTTATTCACGATGAAACATGTAGAACTATTTAATTATGAGAATCTTACGATCAAAACGGCAGAAAACCTTTTCTTACTTGTTCCGCGGTAGAAAAATCCGCCATTTTTGCCGTTCCAAC